>CBDUAW010000041.1:0-11181 GCA_965365215.1 uncultured Eudoraea sp.
ATAGGTTCCCGTTTGATTGAGCCCTGTAAAATTCCCGGTGGTATTATTCACTATGGTTACAGTGTCCGGATAGGTAAGGGTGTAATCATAGCTACCCCATCCGCCTGCACCGATTAGTTGGGCGCTTCCAGGAGCGGTACAAGTTGGCTGTACTTCTGTAGCAGTTAGTGTTAAAGCAGCCGCGGGCGCGTTTACAGTTACACTGGCCGAATCAGTACAGTTAGTATCGTTGTCCGTAACGGAAATATCGTAGGTTCCCGCCGCTAAATTAGTAAGGGAAATAGTGGCATTGGTTTCACCGCTACCACTGAAGGAAGCAGGCCCGGTTACGGTATAGTCATAAGAGGTTGCAAAACCAGCAACTGTATATGAAATTTCTCCATCTGTATCGCCCAAACAAGTTATGTTGCTGATCAATTGACCAACTACACTAATTGGGGTTACAGGGTTTATGGTAAAACTTTCATCATAAGTACAGCCTGCATCATCTGTAACCCTGAAGGTGTAAGTATCAGGTGCCAGGCCGGTGAATACATTGTTATTGCCGTTGTTAATTACAGCAGGGGCAATAATATCATAGGTGAAAGGAGCCGTTCCATCAACCACAGACACCGTAACATTAGAAGTTAATGCAGGACAGGTAGGCGCTGTAGCGGTAAAATCGAGGTCGCTTGGAGGATTTAAAGGATCAATAATAATAGGATTCGTCACAAGAACACATCCATTTGCATCCCTGATGCTTATGGTATACGTGCCATTAGTGAGGCCGGAAAAGGTCTCTGCTCCAGCCCCTGAAACAAAGTTTATGCCGTTTATTGAATATTCGTAAGGGGCGGTTCCTCCATTAATATTTTGTGCTTCAATAGTTGCTGTTTGCAGACAAGTATAGTCTTGAATTAAAGCGGCGTCTCCTGAGAGACCATTCGCTGGACCAGAAATGGTATAGTATTCAAAAAAGTCGCAGGAAGCACTTCCCTTTCTCTGGTTGAGTCGTATGGTGTAATCACCTTGTCCTAGTCCTGTAAATACGCCCGAAGTATTGCTGTCAATTTCCACCCCGGTTTCATCGATCAGGAAAAAAGTGAGTTGGTATCCATTGGTGTCAATAATGTTAAAGGTAATGGAGCCTGTAGCATCTCCAAAACATTGTTCATCAACAACGGTAGTTGGCCCGTATTCTATAGAAGGGACAAACTCAATGTCAACTGGATTTGAAATATCAAAGCAGTTATTCCGATCTACTACCACAAAGGTATATGTTCCTGGATCCCAGATGTCAAATATTTGACTGGTTTGGAATTCAGAAGGGGGTATTGAAGGCGGGTCAGGGTATGAGATCTGTGTAACACCAAGGGTGTCAACATAAGACCAGATTGCATAGGTATGTGGAGTTTTCCCTCCAGTAGATTCCATAAGGATATTACCCTCCCTACAGGTAATATTTTGAGAAACCCTTGCAGTAAGTTCCAGGTCTGAACTGTCTATTATCGTAACTTGTTCGTTGTGCAGACAACCATCATCTGTTGTTACCTGTACGTCATAAACCCCAGGATTCAAATTTGGAAATGTATGGTTATTGTCAAGGCTTGGGCCGAAGGTGTCCACAGTTGTTCCTCCCTGGGATATTTCATAGTAGTACTGAGGCTCCACATCCAGGGCTGAGATACTGATAGACCCCAAACCATTGCAGTCCGCATCTTGAGTAGTAATATTGACCTGGAAATTCCGGGCGAGAACACCAATGTCTTCCAATCTGAAAATACATCCATCTATTACCCCTTGCTGACGCATTTCTACAGAGTAAGCTCCGTTGGTGGCGATTGTAAAGCTAGGGCCATTATTTGCGCTGAAGGGAATCAGAACTGATCCTGAAACAGCATCCAACAACTGATATTCATAATCTACCGGCATGTTGGTAACCGTAATATTCCCAGGGGAAGCACAGATAATATCGGTAACGTTGTATTGCGGATCTAAAGGGTTTTTGAAAATATCAAAATAAAACCTCGTAAAACAACCATTTTGGTAATTGATAACGAGCCTGTACTTTCCTGCATCGGCTGCGGTAAAATTACTGCCTGTACCTACATTGTTCCAGGTACAGCCCGAATCTTTATTGGCACAATCATCAACTGTTGGCGGGCAACTTGTTTCGTCTAAACGCTCCCAGTCTATACTTTGGGCATCAGGGATATTGATTTGAATGAGTTCGGTGTCATTAAGTCCGCAAAGGAATACTTTAGGAAGCAAATCCCCATCATTCGGACAGGTAACTACCTCACCCTCAATAGTGTTACTCGTGTCATTGATTAGGGTTACAATAGGGTTGGTTTGGGTAATACCAAATTGTTCAACGGTTATGATTTCCTGAAAACCCTTACATGGATCTGCTACAATTTTGTCTACAATGTACATACCCACTTCAGTCACCAGAATGGTGCTGGGGTCATTATCCGGATCTCCGTCTGTGATTACAGTGTCTCCCGGATCAATAAGCCCGTCCATGTTTTCATCGATATACCAGATATAAGAATCAAAATTATCTCCTGCATCTAATAATACATCGTCACCACAAAGCTGAACCGTTCTGCTAAAATCGCAATTTTCGAGATCGTCCAATAAGAAGTTGGTGGCTCCGGGTGTCACAAAGCCACAATTGTCAAAATCAGAAACACTAGGGTCGTCTGTAATAACATTGTTGTTAATAACTCCCTGATATGTGGAATATGCCTGATTCGGAATTTGATCAGTACAGGCATCCACAAAATCAAAACAATTTTCGGCCACCTGTACGCGCAGACGGATTTCTGAAAGGGGATCCCCCTCCTCTATGAGATTATCAGGAATATTGAAGGTTATTACATGGGCTACCGGGTCATAGACATAGGTTACCCCTGGAGGCAGCACTAAATTGGACTCTATGACCGTTACGTTTATCGGCAATACATCCCGTAATACATAGTTGGTAGCATCATCATTTCCTATATTCTGGAACCCCAGAACATAATCAAGCATTTGTCCTAAGTTTACCCCAAGACCTGTTATGTCATTTCCTGCAATATCTTCTACCGTTTTTTCAACTACTATGTTGGGCTCAATAATCTCCACATTAAAGGAGTTAAAGAAGGGGTAATACTGGTCACCGCTGGAGGTAAACCTGAAGGTTGCATCGGTCTCCGAATTGGGTATTACCGAGTTTAGAGGGTTGTTGAGTAGAAAAATGTCCGTATCATACCCCAGGGTATTTAAACTATTGGGGTTTCGGGCATTCATTACGGCTCCATCGAGGGTAATGTTGCTATTAAAAAAGTTATTTGCAGGGTTTACCGCATTACTAAGGGTGGTAAAACCAGGATTGCTGGCCGCACGAATCCTCATACGGTCCCCTGTAATTCTGTTGTCTCCCTCAAGGGCTGCTGCACCAAGATTTGCGCGTACGGGCCCAACTGGGATAGTATTAAATCCGGAGTAGTTAATATCAACGGTTGGGTTAGCATTCCTAACTCTGGCAAAGCCGTCAAAAGTAGTAATCAGTTTCCCGGTAAGGGTAGGATTTTCGTAAACAATTACGAGTGTCCAACCTCCGGAAGCCCCACCGCCTGGAGAAAGGGAGCCAACAACAGAACGTATATTGGCTACAGTATAGTCCCCGGTAGGATCTGCCAAAGCAGTAACCAGGGTAGTTACATCTGCGTAACAGGCATAAGGACTATTTTGTGTTACGGAAGGATCTCCACTGGTAAAGCCGTCATAAAGGACCTCATCGGCCACAATATCTACATATGATCCTCCAGGGACCATAAATTTTACCTGGTTAAAATCGTTTTGCCGGTTAGTTCCCAGGGGCTGTCCGGCCTGCTCACTTGGATAGGTTGCTGCCCAGTAAAGACCTGCATAACGAATAAGGTTACAGCTGGCCTGCGGAAAATTAAAGGTAGCGCTACTGGAACTAAAGGTGGTTGGATCGCTGTCTACATCAATATACTGCTGGTTTAACCAATCGTTATACGTTGAAGAATTCCCTGTAGCATTATATGGGTCTTCGGGTTCCGTACTGGAGGTCCCCCCATCCCTGTTGACGATATTATTCGCTATAAAGGTAAGGTCACCCTTGATATTATTTTGGTATCTAATATCAAAGGTGTTGAATTCTTGCGCTAAGCCTATAGCGGTGGTTAGAAGTACGGTACAGGCTAAGAGTATCTTTTTAGCAAGTTTTGGCTTCATTAGGTTATTAAGTTTGGTGTAACGCGCATTATCCACATTTTGTCGACATATGCGTCATTTAGATTTGAGTAGTAAGAGATCAGTGCGTTATTCCACGACTCGTGCCGTTTTAAATAAACATACCGATAGTTATTTTCCGGGTTAATAAAATAGCTGGCGCTAAGCCCTCTTGAGTTAAGTAATTTTACAAAGCGGTTGGCATTGTTAGGATTGGCGAAGACATTGGCGATGATATAATAGCCAGACCCTACCCCATTAAAGCTAAAGGTCTTTGGTTGATCTGCCGCTGCCACATTGTCTTGAACCACAACATTTTTCTGCAAGACATCCTGGCCGTATTCGGAGGATTTCTCCTCCACTTTTTTACTATTCTCCACATAGGCTTCATTAGTATAGCGGTTGTCTACATTCATAATCCATAGATCTCCGGAATAGGTGCCGTTAACACCCGACCTATACGCCGCCAGGGCTTCCTGCCATGAATCATAGCGTTCCAGGTATACATACTTTAGCCCATTTTTTGGGTTGTCTATGTAATCTGCGTCCAAGCCTTCTGCCTGTAGTTTATCTACAAATTTGTTGAGGTAATGCTCTCCTTTGTATACATTGGCAACGATGTAATAACCATCCTGTACTCCATTCAGGTCGCGGAATTTTCTCCCTTTTACATTGTTTTGTTTGGCCTGTTGAGTAAATCTGTCAACACTTGTTTTGTCTTTTTTAGCTACAGGACGGGGCGTTTCCTTTTCGTTGGCCGCAACCACTGCATCTCTTGTCTTTTTCAGATCAGACAGGGACTTTGCCTTCTGGTCTTCCGCTTGCTGGTCTTTTTCAACAAGGGCGTCTTTGCTGTCCGGGTTAAAGTAAAGCTTCTCGGCCTTGTCTTCCAGATCAGGACGCTGCCTGTCGGTTTCGCGCCTAACCATCCTCATCACCATTTCAAAACGGTTTTCCAGATCCTTTTGCCTGTTGGCCTCAATAGAATCCTGGCGGTATATTAACTCTGCGAGAATTGCATCGTTTTCTGCCAGGCGTCTTTTTAATTCTTCAATTTCCTTGTCTTTGTCCGTCAGGTTTTCGTCACCTGTTGCTTCTGTATCATTACTGACCAGTTGATCTTGCTCATCCTCAAGCATTACGCGGTCTTCAGTAAGGTTAGGCGTAAAAGAATACGCAAAGGAGATCTCATGGGTAAGGCCGAAATTGTCAAAATTGCTCGACAAGCCTTTTTCCATGGTATATCCAATAGATAGTCTTCTGTTAAGGTTAAAGCCTATACCGGCAGAGGCACCATAAAAACTGTCGTATCCTCCCTGAACCCATCCAATTTTAGGAAGGTCCAGAATAAGGTTACCACCCAGCACAAATTCTTCTTCCCCTACTTTACGGGCTCTGGCAAGAGGCATCAGGCGGCCACCCTCAAACAGGCCGGCCCCATTTTCAAACTGATGGGTATATTGTAGATGGCCCGAAAAGGTCTTGTCCTTGAAATCTGTTATGGATTCACTGGTCTTCAGGTTGTAATCAAACAAGTTCTCTGCGAATACTCCAAAATCAAAATTTCCGTAGGAAAGATTAAATCCGGGCTGAAATGACAATAAGGAACTATCTTGAAATCCATTTATAAAGGGATCGTCCTCAACAGGATTTGCCCTGTTCCGATCCAGTCCACTGCTGTAATAGGATAAATTGGCACCAAAGGTAAAATTGCTTTTGTCGCTCAGTTTAACCCCGTAGGCGTAATTGGCGAGTACCCCATAGTTGCTTAAAATCCCTTCCCGCTGCGTATACAGGCTGAGACCAAGACCAGTACGGTCATTGATCCTACCGCTGTAACTCAGAAAATAGGTCTGGTTATTATCATCAAATGATACCGATTGGTTTCTATGCAATAAGTTAATATAGGATTTATCTTCCCTGACCGTTGAAAAGGTAGGGTTGATAAGAAAGCGATTGTATTTCAAGAGGTTCTGTGATGGAACATCATAAGAAATAAAAGGGCTTTCTTCCTGGGCACTCATGTGAGTTAGGGCCAGTATGAACAGCAGTAAAAATACTATTCTGGATCTCATGGTTTTGGTTATCGTATAATGGTTATGGTGCCTTGTTTCAACACTTCTGATGCGTTGCGGATTTTATAGTAGAATACCATGTTCTGCCGCGGAAATGAAGTTGATGATTCAGGCCAGTTATTTTGGTAATTTGATACGTTATAAACCTCTTCTCCTCTTTCGTTATAGATGATGACATTCACATCAGTCTTATTGGCATAGGAGTTGGGTATCACCCAGAGGTCGTTGATGCCATCTCCGTTAGCGGAAATCACATTGGGTACTTTAAAAGTGTCCAGGTATTCTACTGTTATAGCTCTGGATACTTCACAATTATCTATGGTAGCTACCAGCAGGTAGTTACCTTCATCCGTAAAGGTCATGGAAGAGGAATTGCTCATTTCTACGTTGTTGGCATCATACCAACGGTAGGAATCACCCCCACTTGCATTAACGGTTCTTGAAGTTCCTTCAGGGAAAACAACATTATCAGGAGAGTCTAGTGAGATTAATGATGGATCTAAAGTTCCAATCACAATATCATTGGATGTTAGCGGACATCCGTTCCTTTGTAATACCAAATGGTATGTTCCTGGTTGAGTAATATCTAAGGTTTCCGTATTTACGTTAAGGTTTTGTCCATCCCTGAACCAGTCGAACGTCTCACCGCCAAGACTAGTGGTTGTACTGATAGTAATAACCTCTGAAAGCCCACAACTAATTAGGCTGGTACTGCCAATATCAAGTGTTTCGCTGACGAGCAATCTAACTGTCAAGGAATTAGAAGTAGCACTATAGCTGCTAATGGTAAGATCAACCTCATAGTCTCCATTTTCACTTATGTCCGTAAGGCTGATGTTTTTTGCATTAGCGCCGGAAACATTAACACCGTCTTTTTTCCATTGATAATTAGCAGTCGATTCTAGCTGAGCAGTAACATCAAAAGTAGAACCACTACTATCAATAGCATTTATTGTGGTAACATCCAGAATAGCATCTGTACTTACACATTCCGTATAACTTGTAGTATAGTCTATTACTGCCTCAAAAGATACCGGGATGGCTACTGTTGTAGGGTCCGAATCAATGGAGGTGGAAGCACAGGCCCCGCCACTTAGGGATACACGGGCAAAATAAACGCCTGCATCCGTATCGCTTACCGTTATACTGTTTCCGGTTTCTCCTGCTACAGGTGCTCCGTCTTTATACCATTGATAGGAAGGAGAAGAAGCATCTGTGGTAACGCCCAAAGTTTCAGTAAAACCAGGCAACACCATGATATTTTCGGGATTATCACGAGTTACCGTGAAATTCCCGGCATTGGTAAAGGTTACCGCTGCTGATCGTTCAACACAGGCTCCGGGCCCAAAGACCTCAACCTCGTAATCCCCTTCAAATCCAGGAACTGCAGCATCTACGGTAAAAGTATTGTCATCTATGGCTGGGGTGGTAATGGCAGTGCCATCCTTAAACCAGGTATAGGTTAAGCCCATCCCGCTGAGATTGGCAACAAGGGTCTCGGTTTCACCGCTACACAGGCTTGTTTTGCTTGGAGGATTAATGGCTATTCCCAGACTGCTTCCCGTGGTAACGTCAACAATGTTTGATAAGGTATTACCGGAACCAGAACAGGATCCATAGTCTATTTCCACGTTGTACATCCCACTTTGTGATACAGTAATAGAAGGGCCCTTGTCTGACAAAGGGGTGCCGCTCCTATACCAATTGTACTGATAGGTACCGGCATTTGGCAGGTCGTATACCTCTAAGGTAATGGAGTTTCCATCGCACACCTGGGCGGTACCATCTCCGAAATCTGCCTGTCCCTGAGGCCTGATCGTAAGCCCGGAATCAACATCTATATAGTACATTGGGTACGCAACAGAAGCAGGACTGGTTTGCGCCGGACTGGTGCTTCGCACTCTTAGTCGGTAACCTTCTCCTCTGGTGTCTGTAGGCAATGCAAACTGAAAGAAAAAGTCGAAGGTGGTGTTTTTGGACCCATCTCTAGCAAGCTCAACAGGAGCAGAAAAGCTGCCTGCGGCATCAGAAAGTTCCAGAATAAATTCGTTATCCCCGTTTACCAGGGGCGGGCTCCAGGTAAAATTTACCCAGTAATCGTTAAAGGAAGCTGAGGCACATGCCCTATTCCAGGGAGAACTACCCACAGGAGGGTTTTGGTTGGGAGCGGCTTCAGGGGTGTTTAGAACCTGAGCCTGTACTGGGGCCAATGCAAAGACTAGAAGAACTAGCATTACATGTCGCATTTCGAAAAGTAGCTTTGATTTCATAGGTTGTAGTTTTGGGGAACTACAGTTTTTACCGGTCAATAGATTTGGGTGCGGATAAAACCGTTTGGCGCTCGTTTGTTGTTTTTAAATAATTAAAATTCATTTTATCCTTGGGGCTAACATACTCTTCACAAACAAATATGAAATAATAATGGCGGGCCAGGAATTTATTGTTGTAGTACCGAATAAATATGTTGTGAAACGCATTTATTGTATGGTGTGGGCATTTTATAGGCCGCTATCCCTTCATTTTTCCTACCTTTGTAGATTAAATTTTAGACTATGAGCGAAGTAGCTAAATCGCTTAATTTCATAGAGCATATCATTGAAGAAGATCTCGAAAAAGGATTCCCCAGAAAGGAGTTAAGATTTCGATTTCCACCAGAACCCAATGGCTATCTCCATATTGGTCATGCCAGCTCCATTTGTCTCAATTTTGGACTGGGATTGCGATATGACGCCCCGGTTAATCTTCGTTTTGACGATACCAACCCAACAAAGGAAGAACAGGAATACGTAGACGCCATTAAAGCAGACGTGAAATGGCTTGGTTTTGAATGGGACACAGAGTGTTATGCATCAGATTACTTCCAGGAATTGTACAACTGGGCGGTGGAACTGATAAAAAAGGGGAAAGCCTATGTAGACAGCCAATCTTCCGAAGATATGGCCATTCAAAAAGGAACGCCGACAGAGCCCGGAACCAATAGCCCCTACCGCGACAGATCGGTTGAAGAGAACCTACAGCTCTTTGAAGCCATGAAAAATGGGGAATTTGAGGAAGGAACTCATGTTTTAAGGGCCAAGATCGATATGGCCGCCCCAAATATGCTAATGCGAGACCCTATTATGTACCGGATTTTGCACAAAGCACATCACCGCACAAATACCGATTGGTGTATTTATCCCATGTATGATTGGACACATGGTGAGAGCGACTATATTGAGCAGGTTTCTCATTCACTCTGTACCCTCGAATTTGCACCTCATAGGGAGTTATATGATTGGTTTTTGGATCAGGTGGTTGATCCTGACAAGATCCGGCCCAAGCAACGTGAATTTGCAAGACGCAACCTCAGCCATACCGTAGTGAGTAAACGAAAATTGCTGCAACTGGTAGAAAAGGGTATAGTTAAGGGATGGGATGATCCACGGATGCCTACTATTTCTGGTTTGAGAAGGCGGGGGTACACCCCGGAATCTATTAGAAATTTTGCTGATACCATAGGCATTGCCAAGCGTGAAAATGTAGTAGACGTCTCCTTGCTGGAGTTTCATATTCGGGAACACCTGAATAAGATTGCTCCAAGGGTAATGGCCGTCCTGAATCCCGTTAAATTGGTAATTACTAATTATCCTGAAGGGGAAACCGAATGGCTTGAGGCGGAGAATAATCCTGAAGACCCTTCCGCAGGAAGCAGAAAAGTCCCCTTTAGCAGGGAACTGTATATCGAAAACGAGGATTTCCGGGAGGAGGCTAATAGAAAATTCTTCAGACTAAAACTCGGAGGTGAGGTTCGCCTTAAAAATGGCTATATCATCAAAGCAGAAAGCTGCACCAAAGGGGAAAATGGCGAAATCCTGGAAATTCAATGTACATACGATCCAAAGAGTAAAAGCGGCAGCGGTACGGAGGAAAGCCTTAGAAAAGTTAAGGGCACCCTGCACTGGGTTTCTATAGCTGATGCTGTTCCTGCCGAGGTGCGTCTGTACGATAGGCTGTTTACGGATGAAAACCCAGACGGTCATAAGGATAAAGATTTTATGTCTTTCCTCAACGAAAATTCACTAACTACCGTAACCGGGTTTTTGGAACCAAGCCTTAAGGTGGTAAATCCGGGGGACAGATTTCAATTTCAAAGGCTGGGCTATTTTAATGTTGATTTGGATAGTACCCCTGAAAAGCTGGTTTTCAATCGCACGGTTACCTTAAGAGACACCTGGGCGAAACTGCAGAATAAGAATTAAGCCAATTATATTCTATTTGGTATAAAAAACCCTGAATCCGTCGATTCAGGGTTTTATTGTATTAGGATCTACGAAATTACTCATTCTTATCCCCTTCTTTCTTATGTTTCTTCATGGCTTCGCCAATCACATTACTTGCGGTAAAAGAAGCCACCATATTATTCAGCATATCACTTCCTGCCTGAGGTGAATTGGGAAGTAATATCAGGTTGGTGTTGGTTTCTTCCCCAATAGACTGCAGGGTGTCGTAATGCTGGGTAACCACTATTAGAGCGGATGCTTCCTGTGAATTAATGCCTACCTTGTTCAAAACCTCCACAGATTCTTCCAGGCCTCTGGCAATTTCCCTTCTTTGATCTGCGATCCCCTGCCCCTGCAGGCGCTTGCTTTCTGCTTCCGCCTTAGCCTTTTCAACAATAAGGATACGGGCAGCATCTCCCTCAAACTGAGCCGCTATTTTTTCTCTTTCCGAGGCATTAATTCGGTTCATGGCAGCCTTAACTTGTGAATCAGGATCAATATCAGTAACAAGGGTCTTGATGATATCATACCCGTAATCTAACATGGCATCCTGCAATTCTGCTTTTACGGCAATGGCGATATCATCTTTCTTCACAAAGACATCGTCCAATTTCATTTTAGGA
>CBDUAW010000042.1:0-11119 GCA_965365215.1 uncultured Eudoraea sp.
ACGACCGCAACAACTATCTTAGCCCTCATTCCAGTGCTCACCAGTACTGGCCGTGGTAGTGATATTATGATTCCCATGGCCATTCCCAGTTTCGGAGGGATGCTGATTGCGCTTATTACACTTTTTGTGGTACCAGTGCTTTACGGCTGGAAAAAGGAAGTTCAACTTAAAAAAGCAGCGAAATGAAAATTAGATACCTAACCCTAATACTAGCCTTTGTTTGCGCACCTGGAAAATCACAGCAATTGCAATCATATATTGAGCAAGCTTATTCCGGCAACCCAAATATCCAGGCCTATGAGCTGCGCTATAATATTGCAAAAGAGAAAGTAAATGAAGCATTTTGGTTGCCGAATACCGAATTTGGGGCCGGCTACTTTATTAGCGAACCTGAAACCCGAACTGGGGCGCAACGGGCACGATTTTCCGCAAGACAAATGTTACCCTGGTTTGGAAGTGTTGCTGCAAGACAAAAGTATGCAACAACAATGGCAGAGACCGATTATATAGACTACATCATTGCCAGGCGAAAATTAGCACTAAACGTTGCTCAATCGTATTATATACTCTACGGAATACAAGCCAAGCAAGGTATTTTAAAGGAAAACATTCAATTGCTGAAAACCTATGAACAAATGGCACTTACTTCTGTTGAAGTTGGCAAAGCGAGTGCAGTAGATGTTTTACGATTGCAGATTCGTCAGAATGACCTGTATCAACAGAAAGAAGTCCTGCAAGAACAGTACAGGGCAGAACAGGCCTTACTTAACGGGCTGCTGAATAGAGAGACCGGGATACCAATTGATATAGTTTTGGCTATGACTATACCGGAAGTGGACCCTGTTTCGCAAGATAGTCTTCAATTAAATCCGGAGCTGCTTCGCTTTGATAAAATGTATGAATCGGTGACCCAGTCAGAGCTACTTAATCAAAAAGAGAGTGCGCCTATGTTGGGAATAGGGCTAGATTATGTTCCTGTTCAGGAACGCCCGGATATGGCTTTTGAGGATAATGGAAAAGATATTGTAATGCCAATGGTGTCGTTTTCCATTCCCATTTTTAATAATCGCTACGATTCTCGAAGCAGGCAAAATGAACTTCGCAAGCAGGAGATTGAGTTCCAAAAACAGGAACGATTGAATGTCTTGGAATCCGCATTTGCGAAAGCGGTGTCAAAGCGTAATGAAGCTCGTATTGCCTTTAATACACATTCCAGAAACCTTAAGCGGGCTAAGGATGCGGAGCAAATCCTGACAAAAAGTTATGAAACCGGGACTATAGATTTTAAAGATGTCCTTGATATTCAGGAACTACAATTAAAATTTCAATTAAATCAAATTGAATCAATACAGTTGTATTACCTCCAATCTGCGGTAATCAATTATTTAATAGAATAAAAAGAACTAATAAAATATTTAAACATGAAAACAAGACAAATATCAAAATTAATCGCACTTAGTCTCTGCATCATCAGCGGCATATCCTGTAAAGATTCAAAAGTCGATAAACAGGGAGAGAAACAGGAAGTATCTGTTACGAAATCGGAAGATATGCCTGTGAAAACGCTACAATTTAAGGAGCCACATAACCAATTATTATTTGAACACTATATTCATCTGAAGACCGCACTTGTTAATTCGAATGCCATTGAAGCTCAATCGGCCGCGAAAATGCTTTTGAATTCCACTGATAATAAGGATTTACTTAATGCGGCATCTCGGATTAGCAACACTGAAGATATAGAAGAACAGCGGGTAGCCTTTGTTGATGTTGGTACTTCTGTAGAGGCTATTTTGGAAAATTCTATTTCACAAGGGGAAATTTATAAGCAATTTTGTCCTATGGCCTTCAATAACACAGGAGGATATTGGTTATCAAAAGTAGAAACCATTGAAAACCCATACTTCGGTTCTAAAATGCTAAACTGTGGAAAGGTTGTAGAAGTAATCCGTCAGTAATGAATCGATATCTGCCTATCATAGTAATAATGATTTCATTTATACCCTTAATGCATTCCTGCGAGGACGCCAAAATGCCTCAGGTATATTACAGTGGAGCTTTAAGAAGTATTATGGGAGGGAATATAGAAGCCACCATTGCCCTGGATACTGTTGGCAAAAATAACCTTTATGCCCTGGGAGCAGCGGAAAATCTCAGAGGTGAAATCCAAGTTTTTGATGGCAAGTCTTTTAGTACCAGAGTAGTAGATAGAGAGATCACCTTTGAGGAATCGTTTAATCAGCATGCTGCTCTGCTGGTGTATGCAGTAGTACCGGAATGGCAGGAGATTGCGGTGCCATCGGATATAAAAACTAAAGAGATGCTGGAGGAGTTCGTTGAGAAAACAGCAATGGAAAGAAATTATGATATGAACCAGCCCTTTCCTTTTCTTTTGAAAGGCAGTATAAATTCATTGTCCTGGCATGTAATCAACTGGCCAGAGGACGATACGGTACATACACATGAAAAACACCAAAACTCAGGATTAAAGGGAGTTGTGAAAAATCAGGATGTAACGATCATTGGTTTTTTCTCCTTGCACCACAAAGCGGTATTTACCCATCATTCAACAAATATGCATATGCATTTCAAGACCAATGATGGTCTCTTGGCCGGACATTTAGATGATCTTCAATTGGGAGGAAATATAGTTTTAAAGTTGCCTAAGGAATGAAACATACCTATCACATACACGGGATGACCTGCAACGGTTGCCGAAATCACGTAGAAGAAACACTTAAAAAGGTGGATGGCGTTAGCACTGCTAAGGTTAATTTGGAAAAGGCCGAGGCCATAATCGAAATGTCAACCCACATTAATATTGAAGTATTTCAAGATGCACTGAAACAAGATGGCGGTCGTTATAGCATACACCCGCACGGGGACGTACAAAGGTCACCTAAACAAACCAACGGAATAAAAACAAAAGGATCGGGTACAGGCACTTTCTATTGTCCAATGCAATGTGAGGGCGATAAGAAGTACCACAAGCCCGGAGACTGTCCTGTATGCGGTATGGATTTGGTTGAGGAACAAAGTCTTGCTACTTTGGCACAAGTAGTTCAGTGGACATGCCCAATGCACTCTGAAGTAGTACAGGACAAGCCCGGAGACTGTCCTATTTGTGGAATGGATTTGGTACAGAAGGAGCCTGATCTATCTGCAGAGGAAAAAACCTATAAAGAACTGCTTAAAAAATTCTGGCTTGCGGTAGCATTTACACTACCCATATTCCTGGTTGCGATGAGCGAGATGATTCCAAATAACCCCCTCTATAAAATTACTGAGCAGAGGAATTGGAATTGGTTGCAGTTTGTATTATCCATTCCAGTTGTTTTCTATGCTACCTGGATGTTTTTTGAACGCGCTTATCGCAGTATCAAATCCTGGAACCTCAATATGTTTACGCTTATCGGGATTGGTGCCGGAGTGGCCTGGTTATTTAGTGTGTTTGCATTGATTTTCCCCCATGTATTTCCAGACCAGTTCAAAACAGAGTCCGGAAATGTCCATGTTTATTTTGAAGCTGCTACGGTAATCCTGACACTGGTATTAATGGGACAGCTATTAGAGGCACGAGCGCATAGCAAGACTAATTCGGCTATTAAGGAGTTGTTGAAACTGGCTCCGAATAGGGCCATAAAAGTAGTAAACGGTGAAGAAATTCAAGTAAGTATTGAGGAGATAGAAATTGGGAACATATTAAAAGTAAAACCGGGAGAAAAGATTCCTGTTGATGGTGTTCTTACGGAGGGGAGCAGTGCTATTGACGAATCGATGATTACGGGAGAACCGCTACCGGTGAACAAGAGTGAAGGTGATTCGGTTAGCAGTGGAACCATTAACGGCAATCAGTCTTTTTTAATGAGAGCTGAAAAAGTGGGGAGTGATACACTACTTTCCCAAATAATAACTATGGTGAATGATGCCAGCCGTAGTCGCGCACCCATTCAAAAACTGGCAGATACCGTTTCGGCCTATTTTGTTCCTGTTGTGGTGGTAATAGCCGTTATCACTTTCGTGGTTTGGGCTCTTTGGGGACCTGAACCCGTTTATGTTTACGCCTTGGTAAATGCCATTGCCGTATTGATCATTGCCTGTCCTTGTGCATTAGGTCTTGCTACCCCCATGTCCGTGATGGTAGGTGTTGGCAAAGGAGCGCAGAACGGCGTACTCATAAAAAATGCGGAAGCCCTCGAAAAGATGGATAAAGTTAACACGCTAATTGTAGATAAAACCGGAACCATTACCGAAGGCAAACCTACCGTTGAAAAGGTAGGCTCCTTCGGTGATAGCTTTAGCGAAAGCGAAATACTTGAATTTATAGTTGCGCTCAACAGTAACAGTGAACATCCACTTGCCGAGGCCACCGTGTCTTATGGTAAGGTGAATAAAGTGAGGGCATACAAGGCCCAAAACTTTAAGGCGGTCACGGGTAAAGGTGTGGAAGGGAGTATAAATGGAATGCAATTGGCTTTGGGTAATCCCGAAATGATGGAGTCTGTTAAAGCCCCGATCTCCGCGGAAATGGAAACTGAGGTTTTAAAATTTCAAATGCAAGGAAAAACCGTCTCCTATCTGGCTGTGGATGCTAAAGTAAGCGGATATGTTGTGATAGGGGATAAAATCAAAGAAACCAGTATTAAGGCCATTAGCCAATTGCAGAAAAAGGGAATTGATGTGATTATGTTAACCGGCGATAATCAGGTCACAGCACGGGCCGTGGCTGGTGAACTCAACCTGGCAGATTTTAAGGCAAGTATGCTTCCGGAAGATAAGTTGAAGGAAGTAGAGCGGTTGCAAGCCGAAGGTAAATCAGTAGCCATGGCTGGCGATGGGATCAATGATGCCCCGGCTTTAGCAAAGGCAGATGTTGGGATTGCCATGGGTACAGGAACGGATGTAGCAATTGAGAGCGCAGCCATTACCTTGATAAAAGGCAATTTACAGGGAATTGTAAAAGCGTATAACCTGAGTGATTCGGTAATGAAGAACATAAAACAAAACTTATTTTTTGCCTTGATCTATAATACGCTTGGAGTACCCATAGCAGCAGGGGTGCTGTATCCTTTCTTTGGATTATTGCTTTCCCCTATGATTGCTGCATTGGCAATGAGTTTTAGTTCGGTATCTGTGATAGCAAACGCCTTAAGACTTAGAGGCATCAAAATTTGATAGTTCCAGGATAAAAAAGCAGTAAATGGATAAATCAGTATTTAAGATAGCAAAAATGGACTGCCCCTCAGAGGAAGCTGTGATCCGCATAAAGCTAAAACCTTTGCGAAATATCTCCAAGCTAGATTTTGACATTCCTAATAGAGAGCTAACTGTTTACCACCAAGGAAATCTTGAAGATATTGCGGATCAAATTGCCAATTTGAAATTTAACGAAAAGCTGATATCAACAGAAAAAACAAACGATACCATAACCGAGGATACCTCCAACCAAAGAAAGTTATTATGGTACGTTTTAATTATAAATGCTGTTTTCTTTATTCTGGAAATGACCACGGGTTTTTTATCCAGGTCCATGGGATTGGTAGCCGACAGTTTGGATATGCTGGCAGACTCCTTTGTTTACGGGCTAAGCCTTATTGCCGTTGGGGGATCCATATCTAGAAAAAAGAGGATTGCATCGGTAGCAGGGTATTTTCAAATGTTGTTGGCCACACTTGGCTTTTTTGAAGTACTGAGGCGTTTTATTTCTGCCACCGAAGTTCCCGATTTTAAAGTAATGATCATAATCTCAATTTTGGCCCTAATTGCAAATTTCACCTGTTTGGTCATTTTGCAAAGATCCAGGAGTAAGGAGGCACATATGAGAGCTAGTTTGATATTTACCTCCAATGATATCATAATAAATGCCGGGGTAATTGTGGCCGGAGTATTGGTACTATGGACAAACTCTCAAGTACCGGATTTGATCGTAGGAGCTGTTGTATTTTTTATAGTGATTCGGGGTGCGATAAACATTTTAAAATTAGGAAAATAAAAAAATGAAAAACAGAAAAACAGCAAATAAAATCAGAAAAACACATCGCTATTTGGGATTGTTTTTAGGCGTACAGTTTTTGTTATGGACTGTGAGTGGGTTGTATTTCAGCTGGACTGATATAGATGATATTCACGGGGATCATTTTAAAAACCTGGGATACCAGCCCAAAGCCTTCACCGGTTTAATTGCACCATCAGAATTAAATCATCCCGGAGGGATTAGAACATTAGAGATTCGTGACATTGAGGAGGTACCCTATTACTGGATAAATGAAACGAAACTCTACAACGCAGTGAATGGTTCGTCAAAGTCCGGAATTAATGAAGAGGAAGCTTTATATGTTGCCAAGAAATATATGAACAAAGAATTGGAGGTTTCTGGCATATCGCTCATAAGGAAGGTTGGTAAGCATCATGAGTACCGCGAAAAGCTATTGCCGGCCTTTGTTATATCATACAATAATGATGATAATCTAAAAGCATATGTATCTGCTGTGGATGGCAAGTTTCAAACGGTACGGCACCGGAGATGGCGCATTTTTGATTTTTTATGGATGACGCATACGATGGACTACGAGGGCAGAGATAATTTTAACACTACCTTATTGAGAGCATTTTCCCTACTGGGATTGATAACCGTATTAAGTGGCTTTACCTTGTGGTATATAAGCTCTCCTTCAATTATACGACTTAAAAAACGATTAAAAGCGAAAAGATGAAAAAGACAAGTATATATATAGCCCTAGGGGCTATTATAGGACTTTTAGCGGGATTCCTGATTTTTGGGGATTTAACCGACAGCAAGAAGCCTCCCTCCACACATAATCACTCAAGTGAGACTGCAGACCAGATGTGGACATGCTCAATGCATCCACAGATTATGCAACCGGAACCTGGCAGTTGCCCTATCTGTGGCATGGATTTGATCCGCGCTGAAATTGATGATGATGGTCTATCCCCGGACCAATTTAAGATGACCGAAAATGCGATTGCGTTGGCAAACATTCAAACAAGTATTGTTGGTGGCAATAGCAGCGATGTGGATATTGTCATGAACCTTTCCGGAAAGATTGCTGTAAATGAGGAAGCTATTGCTGTACAGGCCAGCTATTTTGATGGTAGAATAGAGCAATTAAATGTTAACTATGAAGGTAAGGAAGTACGAAAGGGACAACTCCTGGCAACCATTTATTCTCCGGAATTGGTAGCTGCTCAACAGGAATTGCTAACAGCAGTTTCTTTAAAACAAACGCAAGCAGAGCTATACAACGCCGTTCGCAATAAACTAAAACTATGGAAGCTTTCAGAAAGTCAAATCAACAGTATTGAACAATCAGGCAAGGTTAGGGAATACTTCCCGGTTTATGCAACTGTTTCCGGCACGGTTTCAGAAGTGTTGAGCTCGGAAGGGGATTATGTGAAAAAAGGAGAGCCTATTGTGAAGCTAAGCAATTTAAATACCGTTTGGGCATCGTTTGACGCGTATGAAAGCCAACTATCGTATTTTAAAACAGGGCAGAATATAAAAATTACAAGCAGTGCATATCCAGACAAGGTATATCAGGGGAAGCTGTCTTTTATAGATCCGGTCCTTAATAATTCTACCAGAACCGTAGCGGTAAGAGCTACCCTAAACAACAAGGAGGGCCATTTTAAGCCGGGAATGTTCGTTAGCGGATCAATTACTACAAAACAAAAGGCAGACCAGGACGATGTCTTACTAGTGCCCTCGAGCGCTGTAATGTGGACCGGGGAACGCTCGGTGGTATATCTGAAAGTAAAATCAGACGAATCTGCATTTGAAATGCGTGAAGTAATGGTAGGTGCTAGAACGGGGGAAGAAATAGAAGTATTATCCGGCTTGTCAGCAGGTGATGAAATTGTCACCAATGGTACTTTTTCCGTTGATGCAGCTGCCCAGTTAAAGGGCATAAAAAGTATGATGAATAAATCGGGAAGCAAAACTATGGCCGGGCATGAAGGCCATCCTAGGACACAGAATAATGCACACGGTGATGCAATGGGGAGTAATTTTAATACAGGGTTTTCTGATGCCTTTCATAATGGATTTCAAACAGTCCTGGGTTCCTACTTCAAATTGAAAGATGCGCTCGTAGAAAGTAATGCTACAAAAACCGCCACCTTCGCAAATGCAACACTTGCGAAACTGAAAAAGCTCAACCTCAAGGATTTGGGGGAAATGGAAAATGCCCATTTAACAAAAAGTATGCATCTCCTTGGAGAAATAGCCAAACAAAAAGATTTGGACAAGCAACGAGCCTATTTTGTTTCCTTGAATGAGTATCTGGTGGCGGTTACTTCAGAACTAAAGGTTTCAAACAATCCCGTATATGTTCAGAAGTGTCCAATGGCGAATAGTAACAAAGGAGCCATATGGTTAAGTGCTGAAGGAGAGATTCGAAACCCTTATTTCGGTGACGCAATGTTAAGCTGTGGCGAGGTCATTGAAGTAATACCTGCACGTTAGGGATAGAATGTTCCAAAGTCTGAAAAGCTCTGTAACCAATGTTACGGGTTCTGCACTTTTGGACAACTACTTTTGCTTTCAGAAGTAGTGTTATATTGGTATTCATTGAGATCTTGGGGTTTTTTGGAGCTATTCTTATAGGGGTAGTACTTGGTCTTATAGGAGGCGGGGGATCTATCCTTACTGTTCCGGTATTTGTATACCTGCTATCAATTAATCCCGTTACAGCAACGGCCTATTCCTTATTCGTGGTTGGTGTGTCTTCCTTGATTGGAGCTATCAAGAATATCAGAAAGAAATTGGTAGACTTTAAAACGGCTATTGTATTTTCTTTTCCGGCATTTATCGCAGTTTACGGTACCAGGAAATTCCTGATCCCGGCTATTCCCGATATCCTGTATCAGTTTGAATATTTCACCCTCACCAAGGATATTGGGATAATGGTGTTCTTTGCCCTAATTATGCTTCTTGCGTCCTATTCGATGATCAGGGGGAAATGTAAACATTGTGATGATGAGCATGCCATAATTAAATACAATTACCCCCTAATATTACTTGAAGGGTTAATAGTAGGGGTCCTTACGGGAATTGTCGGGGCCGGTGGTGGGTTTCTTATAATTCCTGCACTCGTAATCCTTGCCCGCCTCCCAATGAAAAAGGCCGTGGCAACTTCTCTGCTGATTATTGCCATTAAATCCCTAATTGGCTTTATCGGGGATGTGGAGAACTTATCCATCAACTGGCCATTTCTTCTGATATTTACCTCTTTTTCTATTCTGGGAATCCTAATAGGTGTATGGATGAATAAGTTTATTGAAGGCCGAAAATTGAAAAAATATTTTGGTTGGTTTGTGTTGTTGATGGGTGCGTATATCCTGATAAAAGAACTTCTTTAAAATATAAATTCAGAACTGATATTAATCAGTTTTTAATTCCCCGGAAGCCCTGACCTTTGTAACCTATGTTACGATAAATGCAACCGATTCCCAGTAACTTTATAAATATCAATTTAATACAAAAATCATGCACGTTGAACAGATTTATACAGGTTGCTTAGCGCACGCCGCCTACTACTTAGAGAGTAATGGTGAGGCTGCTATTTTTGACCCATTAAGGGAGGTTGGACCCTACATAGCAAGGGCTGAAAAAGATAACGCCAGGATAAAGTATGTGTTTGAAACACATTTCCATGCTGATTTTGTCAGTGGTCATCTCGACTTACAGAAAAAAACCGGAGCACAGATTGTCTTTGGGCCTACGGCCAAACCCGGTTATGATGCCATAGTCGCAGAAGACAATCAGATATTTGAGGTAGGCAATTACAAAGTAAAAGTGATTCACACTCCTGGGCATACTATGGAAAGTACTACCTATTTGCTCATAGATGATAAGGGTAAAGAACATGGAATAATTACAGGAGATACCTTGTTTATCGGGGATGTAGGCAGGCCAGATTTGGCACAGCACGTGGTATCGGAACTTACCGAAGAAAAATTGGCAGGGCATTTATTTGATTCTCTACGCAACAAGATTATGCCGCTAAGTGATGATCTGATAGTATATCCCAATCATGGGGCAGGATCCGCTTGCGGTAAAATGATGAGCAAAGAGACCACAGATACCCTGGGGCACCAGAAGAAGGTTAATTACGCTTTGCGTGCAGATATGACTAAAGAGGAATTTATAAAGGAGTTGCTCACCGGCCTAACGCGTCCACCGGGATATTTCCCTCAAAATGTTCTGATGAATATCAAAGGGTATGAAAGCCTGGATACCATTATAGAAAGAGGGGAAAAACCGCTATCGCCCTCTGCATTTGAGGCCGCTGCAAATGAGACAGAGGCCCTGATGCTCGATACCCGTAAAGCGGAAGATTTCGCAAAAGGACATATTCCCAATAGTATCAATATTGGACTCGAAGGAAGTTTTGCCCAATGGGTAGGGGAGATGATCCCTGATGTTAAGCAGGAAATATTGTTAATCACCTATCCCGGTAAAGAAGAAGAGGCTATTACCCGACTCTCACGGGTAGGGTATGATCATACCATTGGTTTCCTTGAGGGAGGATTTGAAAGCTGGAAAAAGGCCGGCAGAAATTTTGAAACGGTAGGTCGCGTTAATGTACGGGAATTTGAAAAGAAATATGCCGAGGATAAACCGCTGGTTATCGATGTTCGCAAAAAAAGTGAATTCGACTCAGAACATGTAGTTGATGCCGTCAATATTCCCTTAAATGAAATCAATGATCACTTATCACAATTTCCTAAGGACAAGCCTTTTATTCTCTATTGTGCAGGTGGTTACCGAAGTATGATTGCTGCTTCTATGCTAAAGCAAAGAGGCTGGGATAATTTTGTAGATGTCAATGAAGGATTTGATGAAATAAAGAAATCAAGTGTTGAAAAAACAGATTATATCTGTCCCACAACCCTATTATAATTAGATTAAGAATTTGTTTTGGTTGGTTGTTAAGGGAAGTGATCGGGTAACACCGCTCATTTCCCTTCTTTGAGCCCCTCCCAAAACCCTAAAAGCAGAAGAGATGTCATTTTTAAGCTCGCTATTTAAAAGCAGTAATGTTGCTGATGATAGAATAGAAATATTAGATACCAAAGCCTATAAAAATGCTGTAATAGG
>CBDUAW010000043.1:0-11084 GCA_965365215.1 uncultured Eudoraea sp.
ATAAAGAAGAGAAGGGCTCCAAAAAGAAAAAAGCTTAACTTCCCTTTCAGACAAACCTTTTACCTGCACGTAACGATCATATTGTTTTCCCGTTTTATGCATATTCCCAATAAAATATCCGGCAATGATTACCCCTATAAAGATGATCAGGGTTTTAAGCCAATCCATTTCCTTCATGATATGAGCATTAAATTCATTTAAATGTAGCCGAAACTGCTTTAAAAAGGAAAAAATTGGGTCTATTTTAACCAAATTGTTACCAGGGCAAAGCCCTTGAGCTCGCTTGTCCCGATTTAAGGTCACCATTCCCCGTTTAAAGGGGCGAGGAGTCTATTTACTAATCCATATTTCCGTGTATTTCATCTGGTTTGACACTTCTGAACCAGTATTTGCAGTATTTGAACGAATAGAACACTTGTAAGGTAGCCCTGCTGCGTTTTTATAATAGATCAACCAGGCATGAAAGCAGTTTTAACACTTTTAGTGATCCTTTTTTTCGGGGCAATGGCCCTGGCACAAAATATAAAATATGAGGTCAAAGTGGAAAATAATCAAATGGGCTTTGTTTTGGATAGTGGCCTTGTTTTTCTTATCTGTGATAGCCAAACTAAAACAACAGTCGCGCTTTCAAAACAAAGCGGATACCAACTCCAGGATTCAGGAGTAAGCATTATTACCATCAATTACAATATAGCAACTCAACAGTAATCTTACTAAAACCTATGACAATGATATTATTTGTTCTTGTAATACCCGTAGCATTAGTAGTTTCGCACGTATTCCTTTTTCCGAAAACAAAAGGCGTGTTAAGGCCCTTAAAGGTGCCTTCTCAATATTTTGAAGGAAAGTAAAAGACCCAACAGAAAGAAGCCACAACGGGGAATAAAAATCAATTTTTAATCCCCGGTTGTATTATTTTGTAATTTAATCTGGCCTTTTCTTTCGCCACCATTTCCTTAACATCATTTAATAGGGCTTTAGCGTCGTAAATGATCCCGTCTTTCACGGTGTATTTAACGCCACCCACTCGTACTACTTCATTATCTTCAGTAAGTTTAATGGCCCCGGTGCCATAAAGGACCTTCATATTTTCCAGGGGGTTCTCTTCAACAATTACGAAATCGGCCAATTTCCCAACGGTTACGGTTCCGATCTGATCTGAAAGGCCAAGTGCCTCGGCTCCGTTAAGGGTAGCTGATTTTATTACTTCCAGGGGATGAAATCCTGCCTCACGGAGCAATTCCATTTCCCGGATATAGGCAAAGCCGTAAAGCTGAAAGATAAAGCCAGAGTCCGATCCTGTGGTAACACGCCCTCCCCGGTTTTTATACTCATTCACAAAAGTCATCCATAAGTTGTAGTTCTCTTTCCAGGCCACTTCCTGTTCCGTTCCCCAATAGTGCCAATAGGAGCCATGTGAAATCTTACTGGGCTGATAAAAGTCCCAAAGGGATGGCAGTGTATAATCTTCATGCCATTCGGCCCTGCGAGCCCGTTGCAGGTCCCTGCTTGCCTCGTATATATTGAAGGTTGGGTCTAAGGTAAAATCAAGGCTTATCAATTCGTCCATAACCTTATTCCAATGATCTGAATAAGGCTTGGCAGCTTGTTTCCACAATTTTCCGGCCTCCTCAAAACGATGTTGTTCGTTGTTATAATTATAGTTCAGCGGATAATTCTGTACAGTTCTGTCTTCAAACAAGGCCTCGGGCAAACCGTACCAGTGCTCCATTGAGGTTAGCCCTGCCCTGGCCGAATGCAGGACATTCCAGCGGGCAACATTGAGTTGTGCATGATGACAGGCGGAACGGAGTCCTAGTTTTTTGTTTTCATCAAGGGCGGCTGACATGATCTCAGGGGGTGCGCCAAAAAATTTAATTCCGTCAGCGCCTTTTTTGGCATTATTCCGGACCCATTCCCTGGCCATTTCAGGGGTGCTTATACCGTTTTCACTTCCCTGCCCAAACCCGGCATATGCCAGTATTCGCGGGGCAATGATCTCATTTTTAGCACTTTTCCTTTTAAGGTCGAGAGTAAAATCGACACCCCTTCCGCTGGGTTCGCGAACCGTTGTTATTCCATGTGCCATCCAGAGTTTGAATACATATTCCGGGGAAGCACCCTGTGCATTACCTCCAATATGTCCATGCATATCTACAAATCCCGGTAACAGATACATTCCTGTGGCATTGAGCTCTTTTCCGCCTGCTTTAAGCTTCGGCCTCCGCTCAGGATTTATTTCCACGCCCGGGTAACCCACTACTTGAATACTCGTGATTTTGTTATTCTCTACCACAATATCAATGGGACCCTGAGGGGGTGCTCCATTACCATTTATAAGAGTAACACCTCTAATAATAAGCTGTGGGAAAGGTCCTTCACCTATGGTTTCCTGTGCTTTAACTGAGGGCATCAGAAAGAGCAGGAGTCCCATAAAGTGGACGATCGTAAATAGTTGTTTTTTCATCAGATTAGTTTCTTTTAGGAATATTGATCTTATTACCCAGGAAGAGTGCGTTCAGGAACAGGCGATTGGTACCATACCAGGATCCCCTGAAATTTGGATTGTCTGCAAACATCACTGCTCTTCCACTTCCCATGGGACTTACCAGAAGAGAGGCAGAAGGCTTAAGGTATTCCTCCAAGTTTTTTTGCGTTATAAAACCGTCTATGTGCGGGTTTGCGTTGTATTTGGCCACAGTTGCATAAGCATTTTTACTCGGGGCCAGCCACACGGTATTGTTTTTGTATACCGGGATACTTGTATTCCGATACCCGAAACCAAGGGGATGGGTTATATCGAGATCTGCTTTAACAATGATACCTCCAACACTTTCCTTCCCGAGATTTTCTCCGGCGTCTACATAAGGCTCTCTTTTGACTGCCTTAGTGGAATCTACCTCAGGTTTAGTAAGTTTCTCCTGTACCCATTTTTTGTCGATTATATATTTTGAGGCAGTACCAATTGTTATAAGGGTATTCCCTTTTTTCACCCATTCCTGTACCTTTTCCTGTTGTTTTTTGGTGAAGTTGTAATTCCCGGATACCATTACCAGGGTATTGTACTTATCCAGGTTTGCACGGTTCAAATTCCTCATCGGGATTTTAGTGATGGGCATGTGAACGCGTGTGTCGAGCAGATGCCAAATCTCTCCGGCTTCATAAGAGCGCACACCACTACCGATCAGCATCGCGGCCTTGGGTTTGGTGATGGAACGGACAAAACGGCTTCCCAGATCTATTCCTTTCATATTCAGACCGGATGAAACAGCATACATTGGAACTTTAAACTTTTGTTGTGCTTTTTGAAGCAACTCAAATACCTCTTCCGAATTTTTTTTCTGAAGACTTATTGGGATCATCAAGGTACCGTAGTTAAAAGACATTGGTTTACCATTGACCATAGCCGTAAAAGGCTTAAAAGAGGAAGAGATCACCAGTTTATTCTGCTGTAAGTATTGCAATACAGCCGGAGCATTGTAATCATCCCAATCTATCAGATAGGCGTATTTAGATTTCTGGACTGGTAGTACATTAACAAAACCCTCGGTAGTGGTTATTTGTTCCCCTAAGGCGGCATTGCTAACCGGCCTGTATCTTATATTGTAAAAATTGGCCACAGACCAGGCGGAGGCATCATAATAAACACTGTCTCTGTAGCGATCGTATGTTTCAAACATGGTCTGCACCATTCTGTATTGTGGTTGCCTGGTAGGGACAACATATTCCCCGTTATCGCTCTTATAGACCTTTATTTTATGGATAATAAGTTTATCTATAAAGGCTTTTAACCGATTCTGATCATGAGCTTCTCCAAAACGATAGGCCCTTATTCTTTCCTTTTCTGCATTACTAATGGCAGATTTGAAGAAATCTTTCTGGTATTGATAGAGGTAGGCTTTATTCTCCACGGCAGCTTTTACCGTTGTGATGCTCGAGGTATACTGGTTTCGTATGGTGAAGGGAAACGTAATTTCACCGAATGCAGTTGTCTGTTTATGCCCACGGGAGCTAGCCTGTTCAAATAGTAAACCCAGGCCCCCCTGAAGATCGGGATAGGAAGAGCCGTAGCCGGGGTAGGTGCCGTCAAAAACTTCTTTGGTAAAATAAAAAGAACCAATACTGTCCAGGGCCCTTGCAAAGTAAGATCCAAAAAGAGTATTCAGGTCGTCGTAGTTCTCCTTAGGCATAATTGGTTCCAGGGAGCCATTTACCTTCATAGGTTCAAAAAAATAGCTGCTTTGAGAGCCCATTTCATGAAAATCTGTTACCACATTGGGGTACCAGTCATGATACCATTTGAGTTTCCCTCTGCTTTCCGGATTAATAGCCAGCAGCCAGTCCCGGTTCAGATCGAACCAGTAGTGATTAGTCCTTCCACCCGGCCAGTATTCATTGTGTTCTGCGTCTTGTGGGTCTGCCACTAAGGGGTTCCCCTGGTACATATTTGCCCATTGGGTATGGCGGTCCCTTCCGTCAGGATTAATGGTGGGATCTACAAAAATTACCGCATTGTTAAGGTAATTTAGGATTTCAGGACTGTCTGAAGCGGCAAATGTATAGGCTGTGAGTAAAGCAGCTTCCGAACTGGAAGGTTCATTGCCGTGTACATTATAGGCCAGATTGATAAATACCGGTAGTTCCGGATCTATTGCGGGGTCACTGGTAGGGTCCGTATAGCTGAGATGCTGCTGTTTAAGCTTGTTGAGATCAGCAAGGTGGTCAGGAGCTGAAATAGTAAGAATTACCAACCGTCTCCCTTCATGAGTACGGCCGTATTCATACAAAGAGGCCCTGTCTGAGACCTCTGCCAGTTTTTCAAGATAGGCCACAATACGGTCGTGACGCGTATGATGCTCTCCAATCCCATACTCCAGAAAGGATTCCGGGGAGGGGATGTTTGCCTTGAATGGCTCATATTTTTTGTAAAAGTAGTCTTGTGCAGTAAGGGAAGCAGTACTGAGCAGTACCGCCAGGAATACGTTTTTAAGCATGGAATAGTGTTTTCGTAAATAGTGATTTTAAATATAGAAATAAATCAACTATTTATATGGTTCAATCTTCCTCAAATATCTCAGAAGACCTGAAATTATGCTACGGGATTGAGGTGTTGTTGTTGACCTATTTCTCTGAATTTGACGATGTAATTAGTTCCCTGTTTACTACTGTCCCTAATGATGGTCCCTTTTAATTGCCTGGCAAGATTATGTATCAACTTAAGTCCCAGTGACTTACTGTTCTTATGATCGAGCTGATCTGAGAAACCCTCACCATTGTCTCCAATGTTGAGGATGTAATCGAGTTCATCTTCTTTTTTTAGGGCAATGTTTATTTCGCCTTCACAGTCTTCCCGGATGCCATATTTTAAAGCATTGGTTAGCGCCTCATTGATTAATAGTCCCAGGGGGATGGCGGTGTCTATTCCCAACTTTATATCCGGGATATCGATATTGAGCTTCACTCTGTTTTCAGCACCTTTTACAGATCTTACCAAATATTCACTTAATTCCTCTACGTAGGATTTGTATTCTATCTTGGAAAGGTCTTCGCGCATATAGAGCATTTCATGAACCATGGCCATTGAGATTACCCTGTTCTGGCTGCTTTTAAGCAAGCTTTTCATTTTCTTGTCCGTGATACTTCTGGATTGCAGGCTGAGCAAGCTGGAAACCGTTTGCAGATTGTTTTTGACCCTGTGGTGCACTTCGCGCAGCAAAGTTTCTTTCTCCTTGATCTGTTGTTCCGTTTCCATCTTTGCTTTAAACAATTCTACATGTGCCTTGAGTAAATTCTTACCAAGAACCCCCCCCATTAAATACACTGATAAAAGGACACTCAATAAGCTAAAAAAGTTACTAGAATTTTCGGGGATAACATTTGCGGGTAATCCGATCGCAAAAAACTCCAGCAGGTAAACAAAGGCAATAAGGACAATACTCAAATAAAGGTAAATCTTTCCGTAACGCCCTGTTGTTGCATAACCGGCAAGGACCATTACCGCCAGAACAAAGATAAACGAACTGTTGATCCCCCCGGTATACATGGTAATAATAAGGGCACCAAGGATCCCGAGTATAGAAGCAATATTATAGGTTACGGTTAGGTTTTTGTGCTGGCGATAGCTCAGGGTATTTACTAAATTCAAGATCGAAAAGCCAAAAAACGTCAGGGGAACCACTCCATTGATGTTTAACGCAAATAAGGAGATTAAACCAAAAAGCAACGCAAATAATGATGCCAAATAGCAGACCCTCAATGTAAGACTTATTTTAGCCTGGTACCGATTGTTGTGATTTTTTGAATTTCGCATACCTGAGTGATTTAAGTGTGGTTGGGTTTAATACTTAACTTCCCTGCCAATGAAAGTACGGGTTTCTTGGTATAAAGCTACTTATGTTTTGTCAGAATATCAATATAGATAAACCAAATATCGGCTAAGAGGCAGGTCTAATGAATATAGCAAATTAAAAAAGGCGGCCATTAGGCCGCCTTTTTAAAGTACTTGAAAGTATTAATCATTATCTAGCAGAACCCATTCCCCTTTGTCTATAAGAGGTTCAGCCTGCTTGTATTTAAGGGTTTTACTTTCTCCAGACATAACATTCTTTATTGTTACCCTTTCATTCCGGCCAATTTTGGGCCTTTCCCTTATGATGGTCTCTGTGATCTGTGGTCTTCTGCCCTGAGTTTGCCTTGCAGCCCTGTTTTGAGCCGCGAGTTCATCGCTGTTGGGTATTTCTTCCTTCGTAGTTTTTAAATTTTCCTTCTTCCTCCTAACAGTCCTGGCTTCCTGAATTTCATTGGTATCCGAAGATGGTAATTCTCCTTTAAACAAGAACGATACCACGTCCTTGTTTACCTTTTCTATCATACCCTTGAATAGTTCAAAAGCCTCAAATTTGTATATCAACAAAGGGTCTTTCTGTTCGTGAACTGCCAGCTGCACGGACTGTTTCAACTCATCCATCTTACGCAAATGAGTCTTCCAGGAGTCGTCTATTATGGCAAGGGTAATATTCTTCTCAAAATCCGTAACCAGTTGTTTCCCATCAGATTCATAGGCATCTTTCAAATTGGTAACCACATTCAGACTTTTTATTCCGTCTGTAAAGGGTACTACAATACGTTCAAACTTGTTGGAATTGTCCTCATATACCTGTTTTATTACGGGCAGGGCAGTGGCAGCACTGCGTTCCATTTTGTTTTGGTAGTAGGCATAAGCTGCTGCGTACGTCTGGTTTGCTATTTCCTGAAACCCGAGCTTGGCAAAATCTTCTTCGCTAACCGGGGAAGTTATGGAAAAGTATTTGATCAGTTCAAACTCAAAATTCTTATAATCATTAGCTGCTTTGTTGGTGTCTGCAATTACCTCACAGGTGTCGTATATCATATTGGCGATATCGAGCTGTAAGCGGTCACCTTCCAGCGCGTGCCGCCTTCTTTTATAGACGACTTCCCGTTGGGCATTCATAACATCGTCGTACTCCAAAAGTCTTTTACGGATTCCAAAATTATTTTCTTCCACCTTCTTCTGCGCCCTTTCAATAGACTTTGTCATCATGGAATGCTGGATAACTTCCCCCTCCTGCAGTCCCATTCTGTCCATCATCTTGGCTACCCGGTCAGAACCAAACAAGCGCATCAGGTTATCCTCGAGCGATACATAAAATTGTGAACTACCTGGATCACCCTGACGTCCGGAACGACCCCGAAGCTGACGGTCTACCCGTCTGGAGTCGTGCCGCTCCGTACCTACTATGGCAAGCCCCCCGGCTTTTTTGACCTCATCGGAAAGTTTAATATCCGTACCTCTACCGGCCATGTTTGTGGCAATAGTTACCACCCCGGCATTCCCTGCTTCGGCAACAATGTCTGCCTCCTTTTTGTGCAGTTTCGCATTCAGGACATTATGGCCTAAATTTCTGATTTTCAACATCCGGGACAATAACTCCGATATTTCCACGGAGGTAGTACCGATCAATACTGGCCTGCCTTGTGATGCTAATTGAGAAACCTCTTCGATAATCGCATTGTATTTTTCCCTTTTGGTTTTGTAGATCAGATCATTGCGGTCGTCTCGTGCAATGGGCCGGTTGGTGGGGATTTCCATTACATCGAGCTTATAGATCTCCCAGAATTCACCGGCCTCGGTCACTGCAGTTCCCGTCATCCCAGCTAATTTTTTGTACATCCTGAAGTAGTTCTGCAGGGTAACCGTGGCAAAGGTTTGGGTCATGGCCTCAATCTTGACATTCTCCTTGGCTTCAATTGCCTGGTGAAGCCCGTCAGAATATCTTCTGCCATCCATGATCCGGCCTGTTTGCTCGTCTACAATCATTACTTTGTTATCCATAACCACATATTCCACATCTTTTTCAAAGAGGGTATATGCCTTTAGTAACTGGCTCATGGTATGGATGCGTTCACTTTTTACTGCAAAATCCTTAAAGAGTTCTTCCTTGAGTTCCGCCTCTTTTTCAATTTCCAGATTCTGGTTTTCAATTTTGGCGATTTCACTGCCAATGTCGGGCATGATAAAGAAATTGCTGTCCTGATCTCCGGAGATATGCTCTATTCCCTTATCTGTAAGTTCAATCTGATTATTTTTTTCATCGATCACAAAAAGGAGTTCGGCATCAACCTTGGGCATTTCCCGGTTGTTGTCCTGCATATAGAAATTCTCTGTTTTCTGCAGCAGCTGTTTAATTCCCTCTTCGCTCAAAAATTTAATTAAGGCCTTATTTTTAGGAAGTCCCCTATGTACGCGAAGCAGTAAGAACCCGCCTTCTTTGGTATCACCTTCAGCAATTAATTTCTTGGATTCTGCCAGGACTCCCGTAAGATATTGGCGCTGTCTTTGGACAATGTCATATACCTTAGGCCTCAGCTCATTAAATTCATGACGATCACCTTCGGGTACAGGACCTGAAATAATAAGCGGAGTACGTGCATCGTCTATCAAAACAGAATCTACTTCATCCACAATGGAGTAGTGGTGAGGGCGTTGAACTAAATCGGCCGGCGTGTGGGCCATGTTATCCCGGAGATAGTCAAAGCCAAATTCATTATTGGTTCCATAGGTGATATCGGCATTGTATGCTGCCCTTCTCCCGTCAGAATTAGGCTGATGCCGGTCTATACAATCTACCGAAAGGCCATGAAATTCAAAAATTGGTCCCATCCAGGTGCTATCCCTCTTGGCCAGATAATCGTTTACTGTAACCAAATGGGCACCTTTGCCGGCAAGCGCATTGAGATACAGGGGAAGGGTGGCCACAAGGGTTTTACCTTCACCTGTCTGCATTTCTGCGATTTTCCCTTGGTGCAGGGCTATTCCTCCAATAAGCTGTACATCGTAATGGACCATGTCCCAGGTAACTTCCTTCCCGGCGGCATCCCAGGAATTCTTCCATATTGCATGGTTATCTTCCAGGCTAACATAATCTTTCGTGCCAGAAAGCAGCCTGTCAAATTCGGAAGCGGTGACTTTTAATGTTTCATTCTGTGAAAATCTTTTGGCAGTTTCCTTCACCACTGCAAACGCTTCCGGCAGGATTTCGTTTAGGGTGTCTTCGGTTACTTTGTAAGCCTCTTCATTTAACGCATCAATTTGATTGTATAGTTGTTCGTTTTTATCGATATCTTTTGAGGCTTTAACCTCTTCCTGAAGTTTTGCAATTTGCTGGTCAAATTCCTTTCGGTTTGCTGCGATTTTTGCCTTGAAAGCCGCTGTTTTTTTTCTTAATTCATCATGACTAAGGCCCTCCAGCGCTTTTTCCTGGTCTTTAATTTTAATTACCAAAGGCTGTAGTTCTTTTACATCCTTTTTGGATTTATCACCAACAAAGGCTTTTATAACTGAATTTATTAAACTCATGTGTCTTGTATTTTTCTTGCCGTTTTGAGATCAACGAACATGTATCCATTTGAAGTTATTCGGACAATAATATGTCGATACCTGATGTGCAAAAGCTGTTCCAGAAAAAAAATATGGCTTTTGCCTCTCTTAGGCTGTCAAAATTACATAAAAAAAAAGCCTCAAATGAGACTTTTTTAAAGTAATTAACGTATCGTATTAATATTCATCCTCGTTCCAGAGGTAGTCTTGTTCAGTAGGATAATCTGGCCAGATCTCTTCTATAGATTCGTATATTTCACCGCCTTCCTCTTCCATGGATTGAAGATTTTCAACCACTTCCAGCGGGGCTCCGGTTCTGATAGCGTAGTCTATCAGTTCGTCCTTTGTAGCAGGCCAGGGGGCATCACTTAAATAAGATGCCAATTCTAAAGTCCAGTACATTGTAAAGTATGATTTTAATTTTTTGCAAAAATAATTTTTAAACCCATATAGCAAAGAAAATTCGGACTTAATTCAATTATTTTAAGCGTTTTTTTTCAATTTGGTAAATGGATAACGAATAAAAAGCGAAATTATTAGCTTTTTTTCTCAGGAATCCACTTTACTTCCTTTGCCTGCAAGTCTTTAGACAATTTCCGTGCCAGTACAAATAGATAGTCCGACAATCGGTTCAGGAAGGCTAAAACCAAGGCATCCACAGGGGCATTTTCGTGAAGTAGGGTAGTCATTCGTTCTGCCCGGCGACACACGGTTCGGGCAATATGACAATATGACACTACCTGATGCCCTCCCGGGAGTATAAAATGGGTCATTGGGGATAATGCTTCATTCATTTTATCCATAGCTAACTCCAGGTCTTCCACGTCTTCCTGTTCAATTCTGGCGATATTAAGCCTTTCCTTTCCACTTTTTAAAACGGCTTTTTGAGGTTCTGTGGCAAGTATGGCCCCAACGGTAAATAATTTTTCCTGAATATGGATCAAGCGATTATTGATATTTCCGTCCTCAATATGATCTCTTAAGAGCCCTAACCAGGAGTTTAGTTCATCGACTGTGCCATAGCTTTCAATGCGAATGTGGTGCTTGGGGACCCGGGTTCCACCAAATAAAGAGGTGGTACCACTGTCTCCGGTTTTTGTGTAGATCTTCATAGGATTTGTAATATGCTGGGATGTCTTAAAGGCTGGAGCAGGACGATCCTATTCCTCTTTTTTACGGTCTTTTC
>CBDUAW010000044.1:0-11028 GCA_965365215.1 uncultured Eudoraea sp.
CCAATAATTGCCAAGATTGAAAAACCTGAGGCGGTTAAAAATATTGATAAGATTGTATCCTATTGCGACGGACTAATGGTAGCCAGGGGAGACCTTGGAGTAGAAATTCCGGCACAGGAGGTGCCCCTGATCCAAAAGAAATTGGTGTTACGGGCCAAGCGGGCCAGGATTCCCGTAATCATTGCCACGCAGATGATGGAAACCATGATTACAAGCCTTACACCAACCAGGGCAGAGGTGAATGACGTGGCTAATTCTGTTATGGACGGAGCTGATGCAGTAATGCTATCCGGGGAGACTTCAGTAGGGAATTATCCGGTTCAGGTGATTGAAAAGATGTCGAGTATTCTGCATAGTGTGGAGGGGTCCGACTTGATAAAAGTACCTCAGGAACCACCGCATATCAGGACAAAGCGATATATCACCAAATCAGTCTGTTACCACGCGGCTATAATGGCAAATGAAATAAAGGCTAAGGCTATTTCAACACTCACCAATAGCGGGTATACAGCTTTTCAAATCTCGGCCTGGAGACCTAGTGCTCATATTTTGGTTTTTACCTCTAACCGGCGAATCCTTACTCAATTGAATCTTCTGTGGGGGGTTAAGGCCTTTTACTATGACCGATTTGTATCTACGGATGAAACCATTGAAGACGTAAACCAGATTGCCTGTAAAAAAGGCTTCCTTGAAGTGGGAGATATGCTGATTAGCCTGGCAGCCATGCCCATTAAAAGCAAAGGAATGGTAAATACCCTGAGGGTAACCGAAATAGAAACCTGTACTTTCTAATGGGGCTTTCCCGAAAGTGGTATCCCTAGGCTACCGCCCTTTCGTAGGCAATAAAGTTTACTACTTTCCCTTTCTTGTTAAAGATGGGTTCTGCCTTTATCCAACACTTATAAGTGCTCCCATCCTTTCTGTAGTTCAGGACCGTGGCTTCAAAAGCTTTTTGCTTCCTAATAGCCTCTGAGATATAACGCGTTGTTTTAATACTTGTAGCACGCCCCTGAAATATTTTGGGTTTTTTACCCACTATTTCTTCCGGCGTATAGCCATTCATATCATAGATGTTGTGTGAGGCCTTAACAATGTTAAGATTAGCATCGGTAACCACAATAACCTGCTCCTTTTCAACCAGGGCCTTATTAAAATCGTGATGGTAATCCCAGTTATTTTCAATGGAAAGTTCCTTCAGGGATTTCACATCACTACCAAAGTGACATATCCTTTGAAAATAAGCGCCTCCAATATCATATGAGAGTAAAGGCAATACATTTATCTGATGCTTTTCGTAAAATTTGGAGGCGGCTTTATCGAAGTTTTTGATTTCAATCATTCCTTAAATCTCTTTAAAGGGTTCGTAATGAATTGAAGTCATCTTATGTTAAACGGTGAGAAAAACTTAAAAAAAACTTTCAATTCCATAGCAATTTTTAGTCAATACTACTAAAAGATAGCGGAGCATGAAAATTTAGGAGTATGATTAACAGTTTTGTTTAATAAATCCTTCAAAGCACCAATAAATACGGGTAGAAGTATAAACAAAAAATATGGTTAAATAAGTAAAATTTATATGGATTTAGGCAGTTCGGAGTTTGAATTAAGGCTATCTCATGAGGCTTAAGTCCTCAGAATTCGAGTTTTAATTGAACAGAAACAGCCTCCTTTTTTTCCTCTGTATTTAGGGCGGTATTCAGGTTTGAAACGGAAATCCCAAGCAAACGAACTGAATTTACCAGTTTTTCCTGATAGAGCAAAGATTTAGCTATTTCAAATATTTCCTTATACGTTCCAATAAAGTCAGGACAGGTTTTGCTCCTGGTTTGCAGGCTGAAATCGCTGTATTTAATTTTAAGGGTAATGGTTTTGCCTGAAAGTTGGGTCTTTTTCAATCTCCTTTCCAGTTCTTCAGCGATCTGTTGCAACCTCTCGGTCATAAAGATCTCGCTACTCAGGTTTTCAGGAAAGGTGCGTTCGGCCCCAACACTTTTTGGATTTCGCTCTGTTTTTACCGGGGATAAATGAATTCCCCTTACCACCTGGTAGTAGTGAAGCCCACTTTTGCCAAATGCCGATTCCAAAAACTCCACTGATTTTTCCTTTAGGTCGCGTCCTTTAAAGATCCCCAGCTTGTACATTTTTTCCGCTGTTACCTTTCCCACCCCGTAAAATTTGCGGATGTCTAATTCTTCAAGGAATGATAGCACCTCTTCAGGGGCCACTGTTTTTTGACCATTGGGCTTATTGATATCACTTGCCACCTTGGCGACAAACTTATTTATGGAGATTCCTGCGGAGGCGGTAAGCCCAAGCTCATTAAAGATCTGCTTGCGAATATCCTTTGCAATTAAGGTAGCAGAAGGATGCCCCTTTAGGTTAGAAGTAACATCCAGATAAGCTTCATCCAATGAAAGTGGTTCTACCGCAGTGGTGTATTGGTAAAAAATTTGTCTTATGGCTTTGGAGATTTCCTTATACCGATCAAACCGAGGCTTTACAAATATGAGTTCCGGGCAGTTTCTCTTGGCCAAAAAGCCACTCATTGCACTTCTAACTCCGTATTTACGTGCTTCATAACTCGCTGCTGATACTACTCCTCTTTTTTCTCCTCCTCCCACTGCCACGGGTTTCCCCTTGAGTTGGGGATTATCCAGTTGTTCCACGGAGGCATAGAATGCGTCCATATCAACATGTATGATTTTTCGGATGGGAAGCTCCTGAAACATAAACAAATTTAAGTCTTATATTCGTTATGATGTACCTGCCAAAGGGTTCATACCGGGTTTTAACTTTTTAGATTTAATTGAAATGCCAGCATTAATTCGATGAGAGAAATAGAACGTAAGTTTTTAGTGAATTCAAATGCCTACAAGGCCCATGCTGAAAAGCAGATTTCAATAAGGCAAGGTTTTCTCAACAGTGACCCTGAAAGAACTGTAAGGGTCCGAGTGAGCAATGGCAAAGGAGCAATTACCGTTAAAGGAATCTCGGATGAGGCTGGAGTAAGTCGTTTCGAGTGGGAAAATGAAATCCAGGCAAAGGATGCCCAATTACTTCTGGATCTTTGTGAAAATGTGATTATTGATAAAACCAGATATCTCATATCTGCAGGCAGCCATATCATTGAAGTAGATGAGTTCTCCGGAGCAAATGAAGGCCTGGTAATTGCGGAAATTGAATTGAATCATCCGGATGAACCATATCCCAAACCGTCATGGCTGGGACAAGAGGTTACCGGAGACCCAAAATATTACAATGCACAACTAAGTAAAGAACCTTTTAAGAACTGGTAATGAAAAAGCGCATAATCTGGGGTATTTGTCTGTTATTTTTTGTGAATTGTAAAGAAGACAAGACCATAATTCAGAATGATCCCAAGCCGGTGGATTCTACCAAACCTGTTAGTATTGCCGCACAGATCATGGCCTTGAACGAAGCCGGGTTTAAAACATTCACCTACGTAGATGAGGCAACCAAAGACACTGTCATAATGCAGCAATACTTCATGGTATTTTTGAAGAGCGGCCCTAATCGTTCACAGTCAAAGGAAGAAGCTGATAGTCTTCAAACCCTGCACCTGCAACATTTAGGACGAATGTACGAAGAGGGATATGCAGATATTTCAGGACCGTTTGGGGACGAAGGCGAAATCAGAGGGGTCACTATTTACAATACTCCCAACCTGGAAATGGCAGATAGCCTTGCGAATATGGATCCGATGGTTAAAGCAGGTCGGCTCCTTATAGAGATCCACCCATGGTGGGCTGCAAAGGGGTTTATTCTTCGATAAGGAAATTCACTTTTCCCACGCCGGGATTTGGCATCAAAAGGCGCTTTTAAATTGTTCCAGGAAGCGTATATCATTTTCACTCAGGAGACGAATGTCCGAGACCTGATGTAATAAAAGGGCAATTCGATCTATTCCCATACCGAAAGCAAATCCGGAATACTCTTTAGAATCAATTCCACAATTTTCCAGGACATTTGGATCTACCATTCCACACCCCATAATCTCTAGCCATCCGGTACCCTTGGTCATTCTGTAGTCTGTCTCTGTCTCCAACCCCCAATATACATCTACCTCGGCACTGGGTTCGGTAAACGGGAAATAGGAAGGGCGTAGCCTTATTTTCGATTTCCCGAATAGTTCCTTGGTAAAAAACTGCAATGTTTGCTTGAGATCTGCAAAAGAGACGTCTTTATCAATATAGAGTCCCTCAACCTGATGGAAAAAGCAATGTGAACGTGCAGAAATGGCCTCGTTTCTATATACCCTGCCAGGTGAAATTGTTCTGATTGGTGGTTTGTGATTTTCCATATAACGCACCTGTACCGAAGAAGTATGGGTCCTTAAAAGGATATCCGGATCTGTTTGAATAAAAAAGGTATCCTGCATATCCCTGGCCGGATGGTGTTCGGGAAGGTTCAAAGCGGTGAAATTATGCCAGTCGTCTTCAATTTCCGGACCTTCGGAAACGTTGAAACCAATCCTTGAAAAAATTTCGATGATTTGATTCTTTACAATCGAAATTGGGTGCCGGGAACCAAGTTCCATTGCCTCAGCAGGACGAGTAAGGTCCCCATAGAGCTGTTCCTGGGTATTTTGCTGATCCAGATGCGCTTTTAGCGTATTTACCCTGTCAGTAGCTTTGGCCTTTAATAAGTTGATGGTCTGACCAAATTCCTTTTTTTGTTCCGCAGGAACGTTTTTGAATTCAGCAAAATACTGATTCAGCAAGCCTTTCTTTCCCAGGTATTTTATACGGAATGCTTCTACATCGTCCTTGGTATCTGCCGTAAATTGATCTACTTCCGAGATATGTTTATTTAATTCATCTATCATATTCCCCATCAACACTTTAGATTTTTCAGAAAATTAGTAATGCACCCCTAAAAGAATTGAAAGGCAAATTTAAAATATTTCTCCTTCACCAAAGAAATAATCATTGAAAAGCCTAGGTTGTATTCTTTTCCAGCGAAGAATTTTGACTTTTTATCCACCTAACACAGGCCTTAAAACTATTAAAAATGTGTTCTTGCGGTACCAGATCAGGAATAATATCAATACGTTCCATCATATAACGTGGCTGGTCCAGTACATTAACGAAGAGGACGGTAACATTCTTTTTGCGCAATTCCTGCAGTACGTCTTCCATAGCATATAAACCACTCTGATCCATATACTGCATTCTACCCAGACGGATGATTACCGTTTCGGCAGTTTCCGGGATTTGCTGGGCAAGTTGTTGAAAATCACTGGTGGTTCCAAAGAAGAGGGGCCCCTTAATATGCTTAATAAAGACCTTATTTTTAAGACTTTCAGGAAAGTCTTTCTCATCTGCCCAGGCTTTTTCTCTGAGTAGGGACTTAACATCAGACCTTTTTGCAGTTAGGTCGCCTATTTTTTTCATAAACATCAGGGAGGCAATAATCAATCCAATCCCAACCGCGTACACCAGGTTCCAGAAGGTGGACAGTACTAATACTACAATCATGATAATGACCTCGGAACTTAATTTCAAAGGCCCCAGGGTTATATCTTTTGGTAAACTAGGGATTGCCCTTAACCCTTTATAATCCATTACAGCCACTCCTACTGTTATCAAAATCCCGGCTAAAACAGCTGCAGGAATTTGTGAGGCTACTGGACCCATAGCAAGAAGAATAACTAAAAGCAAAAGCCCTGCGATCATGCCGGATAATTTGGTTTTACCTCCGGAATTAATATTGACTACCGTTCTGATTGTGGCGCCGGCACCCGGGATGCCCCCAAACAAGGCCGCAATGCTATTTCCGATACCTTGCCCTACCAATTCTTTATTGGGTTTGTGTTTAGTTTTGGTCATGTTGTCGGCCACTACGGAAGTCAGCAGGGAATCTATAGCACCAAGCAAGGCCAAGGTTAGTGCTGTAAAGATGTAGGGGGTGATACTTTGCAGCTTAAAGGCGGAGAAAATCTCCAGATTTGGCATGGGAAATCCTTCCGGGATCTTTTCAATGGCCCTATAATCCAAACCAAAGCCATAGGCTACCCCTGAAACTACGATCAAAGCTACGAGGGTACTCGGAACAGTGGTAGTAATCTTTTTAAAACCATAAATGATAATGATAGTCACTAGGGCTAGGGTAAGTTCTAACCAATTAATATTTTTAAGCGCTTTGGGTAAGACATTAAAAGCCCCAATTACCCCAGAGGCTTCTTTCGCTGCAAGAGTTCTCGCTTCTTCATTGATGGTTTCATCTGTAATTTCGCTGGCACGGGAAATAGTTTCCTCAAAATCTTCCAAGACCAGTATCCCTTCCCCCGCTTCTTCCCTTAGTATATTTTCCAAAATGAGTTCTTCTGCAAAGGGCTTAAATGGTTCCACCCAGGTATCATCTTCTTTTGGATAATAACCCAGGGCAGGCATTATCTGGGTAACGATGATAATCACCCCAATGGCAGTCATAAAGCCCGAGACCACAGGGTAAGGTATATAGCGTATGTACCTTCCTATTCCCAGAAGCCCTAGGCCTATTTGAAATAAACCGGCCAGGAGAAATACCGTAAGGATGGCTGGTAATGCTTTCTCTACGCTTCCGTCATAAAACGCAATAATTCCGGCAATAACCACCATACTCACTGCGGTCATTGGAGCAGTTGGCCCGGAAATTTGCGTATTCGTTCCTCCAAAAAGTGCCGCAAAGAAACTGATAAAGATTGCACCGTAAAGTCCTGCACTGGGGCCTAATCCGGAAGACACTCCAAATGCAAGGGCTAGCGGAAGTGCAACAATACCGGCGGTAATACCTCCGAGCAGATCACCTTTGAGGTTGGAAAACAGATTGGTCATATGGTTTCAACTTTAAGCAGATACAAAATAGCGTTTTTAAATGAATAAAGGCCAATGCCCTAAAGCATTGACCTTTGAATTCGGAATTAAGGCTTATTAATCGTAGAAAGTCACCCCTCCACTCTCAATGTCGTACATTGCTCCAACAATCTTAATCTCACCATTTTCCTCCATTTCCTGTAACACTGGACTTTGTTGCCGGATATTTTCCAGGGTTAGCTCTACGTTCATTTTCGCCACCCGGTTTACAAATGCCAGATTTTTTGAATTTCTCTGAGCAGCATCGGAAGGTTCTTTTACGGCCTCTACAGCAGGCTTTATTTTGCTTACCAAGGCGGTTAAATTACCTAATTTGGCGTCATCACATGCTCCTTTCACCGCACCACAGCTTGTGTGGCCCAGGACTACTACCACCTTTGTTCCTGCCAATTTACAAGCGAATTCAATACTACCCAGTAAATCTTCGTTAACAATGTTCCCGGCAACCCTTGCACTGAAGATGTCACCAACACCCTGGTCAAAAATTAATTCGGCCGATACCCGGGAATCTATGCAACTTAAAATTGTTGCGAAGGGGTATTGGCCCGAGGCCGTTTGTGCTACTTGTTCCAGCAAATTTCGATCAGCCTTACTGTTTGCCTGAAATCGCTGGTTACCTTCTTGGAGTAAACGGATTGCATCATTCGGACTAATTAGAGCTTGTGTTTCTTTTGTATGTGCCTTCATATCTTTTTCAGTTTTATTAAGCTGATTTTGGTCTTAGTTTAAAAAATTCAATATAACTATCAGGATTCTCTACTATTCCTCTTGTGGAAATTAATTGGATATCAATTTTCCTGTTCCTGGCCTTTTCCGAGAAATCCTCAAGAATCTCAATGATATCATTATCCAGGTATCTTGTGTTCCTTACATCCAGTTGAAGATAAGAATTTTCCGGGATGGAGTCTAATTCCTTTAGGATAGCCCCTTTATTGAAAAAGGTAACTTCTTCCGCAAGGGTCATTTTTAATTTATGTACCCCGTTGCTTTTATCTTCAATATGAAGGAAATGTGAATTTTGATAACTCTTGATCAGGATCACAACAATACCCACTCCGAGCCCTAAACCAATTCCGACAAGCAAGTCGGTAAAAATGATTCCGGCCACAGTTACAGTGAAAGGAATAAACTGTTTCCATCCCTTAATATACATTTCTTTAAACAAGGCAGGCTTGGCCAGTTTGTATCCTACAATAAACAAGACCGCGGCAAGCACAGATAATGGGATCATATTTAACAGCTTTGGGATCAGGATGACCGAAATCAACAGAAATAAACCATGGATTATGGCAGAGGCTTTAGTTCGTCCGCCCGATTGGACATTGGCGGAACTACGAACAATTACCTGGGTGATGGGAAGGCCTCCAATTAATCCGGAAAGAATATTTCCACTTCCCTGTGCAATTAGCTCCCTGTTTGTTGGAGTTACCCTTTTTTGAGGATCCAATTTGTCTGTGGCCTCTACGCATAAAAGGGTTTCCAAACTTGCTACTAGGGCAATTGTAAATGCCGTTATCCAAATTTCAGGTCTGGTAATGGCACCGAAGTTCGGAAGGCTGAATTGCCCCAGGAATGTATCCATGCTATCCGGAACCGGAACACTCACCAGATGGTCTGATGAAATACCCCAGAATTCTGAAGATTTGGTAAGGTTAAAAAATATAATACCCAATACCACTGCTACCAAAGGACCTTGTACAAGCTGAAATATTTTTGCTTTTTTAGTCAGGACTTTATCCCATAAGATCAGGATTACCAGACCTATTGAGGCAATTAGAGTTGCCCCGGGACTTATAAACTTGAAGGTTTTAATGATGTCGGTAAAAGTGTTCTCACCATCTGTTTGCAGGAAGGCAAAATCCCCCTCCGGATTGGCATCATAACCAAAGAAATGAGGGATTTGTTTTAAGATTATAATGATTCCAATTCCCGTCAGCATCCCTTTTATTACAGAGGAGGGAAAATAATACCCAATGACCCCGGCCTTTAGGATTCCAAACCCTATTTGTATTAAACCTCCAATTACTACGGCCAGCAAAAAATTCTCAAAACCCCCAAGGGTACCAATTGCAGTAAGGACAATGGCCGCAAGTCCAGCCGCTGGCCCACTGACACCTATCTGTGAACCACTCAAAGAACCAACTAGTATTCCGCCTACAATACCTGCTATAAGACCTGAAAATAATGGCGCACCAGAGGCTAGAGCAATACCTAAACATAGGGGTAAGGCCACAAAGAATACTACTATACTTGCTGGAAGGTCGTTCTTAATATATTTAAACATAAAAATTAGATTTTTAGCCCATAGTTAATCACGGGCTGGTTAAAATTTAGATTGATAATTGAGAAAAAAATCTAAGTGATATGTTCAGGAGGAGGTAAGTGTATCTCCCGATGAAGTAAAGGAATTCTTAATTTGTGTCGTGGAGTAAATGCTTTTTTTAACTCCATGGAGGAGAGGCCAAAGTATAATGAAGGTTCCGGAACGATTTTTTCCTCCTGGGAATCTTTCTTGCCCTCTTCCTGTTTTTCTTCTTCATTGACGTTGATAGAAATTTCTATTTGTTCGTCTGCTAATACCAAAGATATTGCCGGAGGTGCAATAATGGCAAAAAGCCATACCCCAAGAAAAAAACAAACTATTGGTTTTCTCTCCATTCCTATTCCATTGTTGACAAATATAATTGGATGAAGAGTTCCAATATGTTAAAAAAAATTAAAAATCTTTGAGAATACGGATTTCCTTAGATGGGATCCAGCCTGTTTGTCCGTCGGAAAGTTCAATTTTCTTCCAGTCGCCATAGCCCTCAAGTACATTAACTTTAGTCCCTTCGTGAAGTACAAATGACTCAGTACTCTGATTGTTAGGTTCTGTTCTAACCCCTATTTCTTCCGAAAACACGATAGCAGGTTGGTGAGTCATGAAGTCTTTGTATTCTAAGAGGGCAATTAAGGTGGAAATAGCTGCGAGGATAACAGCACAAATACTGGTGATAAAGGCCAGTCTTTTATGTGTAGAATATCTCAGGTAATAAAATGCGATATATGAGAGCACAAAAATTATAACAAAACCTACAGCGAGGAAGGACCATCCGTCAAAAGACAGGCTAGCTGTAATGCTCTTATATAATTTGGATATGGTAGTCTCAGGTAGGGGTATTATATCGTCCAAAGTCATTTGTTGGGCGTAGGCCAGGTTATTTTGGATCTCCTTGTCAGTGGGGTCTAACAGAAGTGCCTTTTCATAGTAATAAATGCTGGGTGCAATTCTATTGAGTTTGTAGTAACTATTTCCCAAATTGTAGTACAGGGCAGCTGAATGCTTCCCCTTGTCCAGAATTTCCTGATAATAAGAAATTGCCTTTTCATAATCCCCACTGTTATAAGCGGCGGTCGCACTATCAAATGGGATTTCCAACTGGGCCTGAAGCCCAGTGCTAAAAAACAGCAGTAAGATTATAAATTTTGCCATTTCTAGAGACTTTTATCCATTGCTGAGATTACTTCACTGGCCGTTTTATAGTCTTGCTGCATTTGCACGTTGGAAAATGGGCTATATCTGGCCATTTCACAGTTTTTTAGCAATCCTATAAAGGCAGTGGAAGTGATTTGTTCAATTCCCCTGTCTTCCAGTAAGGCAGAGATCTTATCCTTACTAAAATCTGAAGTTTCAATTTTTAACTTTGCCTTCAGATAGTTATGCAGGGCTTTCTCCAGCGCTATGTAAAAGGTTTCTTTATTGCCCAGCGCTTTCTTTGCTTTTGAAAGATATTTCCTTGCCAGTTTATTGGCCTTTTTTATTCTATTTCCTGCCACATCGCTGGCTATAGCTTCGCGTTTTTTACTGAAAAAGATAGCCAGAGGAATAAGGAGTACCGGCGATAATAACCATAGGTAAAAACGTGTAGACCCAAAAAAGAAATTATAGCCCTTATCCTGTAAATTGGACTGGAGCTTTATAAAATTAAACTGACTACCCGAGCTCACTACCTTTCGTTCCCTGTTATTTCCCAAGGGGGCTGGAATAGATGAATCGCTCAGGGGGCCTTCCATTACATTGATCATAATCTCCTCAGAATTTACGGTCTCGTATTTCTCTGTTTTTGGATTAAAAAATGAAAAGGAAATACTCGGTATGGGATACTTTCCACGG
>CBDUAW010000045.1:0-10738 GCA_965365215.1 uncultured Eudoraea sp.
AATACGAAACAAAAATAAGTAACGTTAGTAGATAACAAAAGAATTTTGGATGTTCATATCAAAACATTTACATTTGAGATTCACCCAAAACTAGAAAACGATGAAAAAAGCAGTATTTATATTATTTATAGGCCTACTTGCATTTAGCGTCAATGCCCAGGAAAAGACCGCAAAAATACAATTTAAGGCTGAGACCTTGGACTATGGTGTAATTGAAAAAGGCAGTGATGGGGTGCGAATATTTGAGTTTACCAATACCGGTAATGCTCCCCTGATCATTAGCAAAGTAAGTTCAAGCTGCGGATGTACTATTCCTAAGAAGCCTGAGGAGCCTATTTTGCCTGGAAAAACTGGGGAAATTCAGGTGAAGTACGACACCAAGAGGGTGGGGCCAATCCGAAAAGCTATTACGGTGATATCCAATGCCGATACCCCAACCAAGGTATTGAAAATAAAAGGTGAGGTAAAAGCCGTTGAAGGAAAATAGTTTTATAAAAAACCATATTGAAAAACCCCCGATGATCATCGGGGGTTTTTATTTTATTCAAAAACATCTTTTAAGACAAAACTGAACAGCAGATCTCTATTGTAGCGTTCAATCAGAATCCTGATTTGTTTACCTTTCTTATTATTGATCATATTGAGCACCTCTTGTAATTTATAGCGGTGTATGCGTTTGCCATTTACTGCCAATATCACATCTCCCTCGCGCAATCCGGCCTCTGCTGCCGGGCTTCCTGCTCTAATTGCAGAAACAATGATTTCCGGTACCAGGCTTAAACGGGTTTTCGCCTGCAAGAATATTTGTACGTCTCCAAAAGATCGTTCATCATTGCGAACCACGCCGCGTTGATCGGTTATTTTTTCCGCGATATAACGCACGCCATTGTGTTGAATCTCAAGGCCACTCAGATTATACTGAAAGGGTACCGTGAAATTTCCATTTTTACGTAGGGTGATCTCCTTCCCAGGATAATTGAAAGTGATATTAAAACGCCGCAGCACTTCTCCCCCTACACTTCCATTGCGGTCGCCCAAATTTTTAATGGCACTAAAAGATTCCATATCGGGGAAAGCTGCCTTGGCATTTGTAAAAGTAAAACTCCCTATTTTTAAACTTTGGACCTTGGTACGCTTCCCGTATATATATCCATTCAATCCCTTTCCCAGGTAATCCTCATAGTTCTTTTCAGGAACCCACAAGCCTTTCTCAAAATCCTGAAATAACCATATGGCATCACTACTGCCGGTATCTATCAGCAGCTTAACCGGAACATGGTCATTCCCTTTTAAACTGACCTCTCCATCAATAAACGCCTTATCCTTGTGCATAGTGAGTGCTAAGGTCTCATATTGGCTGCCTTTTTTGGCTTCATAGTGTTTGGGGTCGTAGAATTTAATGACTCCTTTGGTGTAATTGATATCTACTACAAAATCCTTGAAAAGGTCATATCCTATAATCCCATGGACCGGGATTCCGAGGCTGGGGGAAAAATTCATTTCCTTATCAAGGACCACATAAACATCCTGGCTATTATTCTGAATTTTTTTAATCTTAAAGGTATTCCCTGAAGAGCTCAACGCTTTTATCGGTTCACCATCTCCCAAACCGTTTATGGTTATCTCTTTAACATTTTTCAATTGCACTGAATCCTGATCAGTTAAATTGAATAGAATTGGTTTGCTTACTCCGCTATCTAAGATAAAGGAGAATTTAGCCCCATTAATTTCCAGTGGGATGATTATGAGGTTGTTAATTTGCTTGAATCTGATCTTCTGAATTTTTTCTCCTTCGGGCAGCTTAAAAAACTGCCCCTGTCCCAGCAGGGGGAACAACAGGAATAGCCCGAGGATATATGCCAAAATCTTTCGCAAAGCGCTTATTTTTAAATGGTTGCCTATTAAAGTTACAAAAAAGTTGGAAGTAATCCCTGATTTTAACACTACCTTACAGAACATTCTAAGTGATATTTCCAGTTGTATGGTCCATTATGATTTCCCATTTTTGTGGTAGAAAAGAATTTTTATGCCAAATATCTCGAGAAAAGGGCAGCAAATGCCAGAATCGCCCATAAGGAAATTGGTACCCTATGCAGAGGATGCAAAAGCCCGGGGAGTTGACGTAATTCACCTCAACATAGGGCAACCCGATATAAAAACCCCTCAAAAAGCACTAGATGCCGTAAAAAACAATTCCATTGAGGTTTTGGCCTATAGCAGAACAGAAGGATCTGAAACGTATAGGGAAAAAATAGCGCAGTATTACGGAAAATTAGGTATTTCACTTTTATCACGTGATATCATCGTTACAACAGGCGGGTCCGAGGCTCTTTCCTTTGCTATGGGAAGTATAGCCGACTTTGGGGACGAAATTATTATCCCCGAACCATTTTATGCCAATTACAATGGCTTTGCCACAGCAATGGGGCTAAAGGTGGTACCAATAGTATCCAGGCTGGAAGACAATTTTGCCCTTCCCCCTATTAGTGAGTTTGAGCAATTAATTAGCCCCAGGACCAGGGCTATCCTCATTTGTAATCCGGGAAACCCCACAGGTTACCTCTACAGCCGGGAGGAGATAGCGCAACTTTCAGATTTGGTGCAAAAACACAATTTGTTTCTGATCGCGGATGAGGTATACCGGGAATTTGTGTACGATGGAAGATCGCATTACTCTATTTTGCAGGTGGAAGGCCTGGAAGAACACGCCGTTGTAATAGATTCTGTCTCAAAACGATATAGTATGTGTGGTGCTCGTATAGGATGCGTAGTATCAAAGAACAGAGATCTCATACAAACGGTGCTTAAATTTGCGCAGGCCCGGCTTTCACCACCCACCTACGCTCAAATTGCGAGTGAAGCTGCCTTAGACACTCCCCAGGAGTATTTTGATGAGGTAATTTCAGAATATGTGGAACGTCGCAATATCTTGATTGCCGAACTAAGTAAAATTGAGGGAGTAAAGGTCGCCAAACCCCAGGGAGCCTTTTATTGCATAGCAGAATTACCGATAGAAGATGCTGATGATTTTGCAAAATGGTTATTGGAAAATTTTCAACTAAACGGAGAAACCGTAATGGTTTCCCCTGCGGCTGGTTTTTACGCGACAGAAGGCCTTGGAAAAAATCAAATAAGAATTGCCTATGTCTTGAATAAAGAACGCTTAAAGAAGGCTGTTACTATCTTAAGCGAAGCACTTAAAATCTACAGATCCCATTGAAAATTCTTGAAAATATTTCCCTAAAAGCATACAATACCTTTGGGATTGATGTAAAGGCGCGTTTTTTTACTGAGATATCGTCACTAAAAGAGCTCCGGCCTTGGCGGCAAAAGAATACGGTAAGAAATTTATTCTTAGCGGAGGAAGCAACTTATTGTTGACGAAGGATTTGAATAAAATGGTACTGTATATTAATACCAGAGGTAAATCCATTATAAGCGAAACCAAGGATAGCGTCTCCGTAAAGGTTATGGCAGGAGAAAACTGGCACGATTTAGTTTTATGGACATTGGATCAGGACTATGGAGGTCTGGAAAACCTCTCCTTAATTCCCGGAAAAACCGGAACTGCACCTATCCAGAATATAGGGGCTTATGGAGTGGAGTTAAAAGATGTTTTTGAAAGTTGTGAAGCCATGGACGTTTCAAGCCTGGAGATTCGGGAATTTTCTAAGGAGGATTGCAATTTCGGATACCGGGATTCATTTTTCAAGCAGGAAGGGAAAGGAAAATATATTATTACCTCGGTGACCTTTACACTCTCCAGGAGAAATCATCTTTTAAATACGAGTTATGCCCCCCTCAAGGCGGCTTTGGAAGAAAATAATATTACTTCCCCAACAATACAGGATGTATCCAGGGCTGTAATTCAAATCCGTAGTTCCAAGCTTCCAGATCCAAAAAAAATAGGAAATAGTGGCAGTTTCTTCAAAAACCCTGTTGTTGCAGAAGACCAATGGAAAATATTGATCAAGAAATTTCCAGCAATGCCGTATTATCCTCAAATCAATGGCGGATATAAAATTCCGGCGGCTTGGCTAATAGATTCTTGCGGCTTTAAAGGAAAGCGTATGGGAGATGCGGGGGTTCACAAAAATCAGGCCCTGGTACTGGTAAATTATGGTAATGCAAGTGGAAATGACATTCTATCCCTGGCAAGAACCATTCAGGAAACCGTGGAATTGAAGTTTGGAATTAAATTATTACCAGAGGTCAATATACTGGACTAAAGCCGAATTGCCGTTTCCCTCTGCCATGTGGCAGAAAATTTCGTTATCTTATAAAAAATAACCCCCGAAATAGGATTCCAGGGGTTATACCAAACCAAACTAACCAAAAACTAAATGTACAATAACCACTTGTACATTTATAGAATTATCTTTGAGTTCACGCTGATTACAATCAATTTTATAATTTAGCGTTTACACTATATACGGTTAAAATGACGTAATTGGATGCCTGGATTTGGGATTCGATGAAAATCGTTAAGCCCTACATGAGCACACTACTTGAAAAACATATTGTTGAATTGCTACAGGAGCAAGATGAAAAGGCTATTTCCCTTTTGTACGAGCACTATGGGGATACGTTATACGGGGTAGCGTTTAAGGTGGTAAGAGATGAAGAACTGGCCCAGGATGTACTTCAGGAAAGTTTTGTGAAGATCTGGAAAAAAGGCGATTCGTATGACGCTACCAAGGCCAAACTATTTACCTGGCTCTTCAGGATTACCAGAAATACGGCCATCGATAAACTTAGAAGTTTAAGCACCAAATCCGATAAGGAAATCCAAATCAATGTTTCAGACGTATATAATCTAGGTGTCAACAGCATTAGGCCAGAGTTTATGGACGTCAGGGAAAACCTGGACAAAATAGAGCCTAAATACCAGATTGTACTGGATGCCTTGTTTTTTCAGGGTATGACCCAACAGGAAGCCAGCGATGAATTGGATATCCCATTGGGAACAATAAAGTCCAGATTGAAAATCGGACTGAGGGAACTCAAAAAGATTTACGGTAGTTCAATGCTTCTGATTCCCTTTATAATTGAAATATTATGAGAGAAAAAATACGAATATTCCTGGATACAGATTTGCTGGAGAAATACTTGTTGGGAACAACCAATAGAGAGGAAACACAGCAAGTGGAGCGATATATTGCCATGTATCCAGAGGTACGGAAAACCTACGATGAACTTCAGGAAAACCTGGAAACCTTCGCGAAAATGCATGCTTTGAAAACCCCTGAAGGCCTAAAAGCCAAAATTCTTCATAGGATCAGGATGCAAAATGCCGGTAGGAGAAAATTCAGAAGATATGCTATTGCAGCAAGTATAACGGCCTTTCTCTTCGCAGGTTCCTCTTATTTCTTCTGGAATCAAAGTCAGAATTTACAGGAGGAAAATACAATAGTAAACAACAAGATAAGAACCCTGGAAGAGGACATGAGGGAACAATTGGAAGACGTAAGGAATCAGTTCATCGTTCTGAACAATCCTCAAACCAGAAAGTACATGGTTAATGGCAACAAAAAGGCTAAGGAGTTAAAAGCCGTTGCCTACATTAATCCGGTAAAAAAATTGTCCTATATCAATGTCAGAAATCTTCCTAACCTGCCGGAGGATAAGTGTTACCAAATGTGGGCTGAAGTAAACGGCCAAATGGTAAATCTAGGGGTGATCAAAGACCTTGATAACAAGGACAAATTGCGAGCCTTACCCTATGCTGAAAATGCTGTGGGTTATATTACCATAGAACCAAAAGGAGGCAATGACACGCCTACGGTACAAAATATCGTTGCCAATATTAAATATTAGTACAGACAACTTTTTAAACTTATATTAAAGCTCCATTTATGGGGCTTTAATTTTATATATTTGTACAAAGTTTTGGTATGAAGTTACTTTTATTAACCGTAGGTCTACTCTCCTTAGCTATTGCAGGCATCGCCATAAAAATTTGGGCTAAAAAGGATGGTAAATTCGCTGGAACATGCGCCAGTCAAAATCCCTATCTTAACCAAAATGATGAACCCTGTGGTTATTGTGGTAAACTCCCCACTGAACAAGACTGTAAAAAGGAAGCCGTTAGTTAAGAGGAAATAGGTCCTCCCTAGTAATACAGGCTACTAAGCATAAATATTGGACAAAACAGAAGCATCCCTCAACGCCATAATAGCAAAGGCAAAAAGCGGCAGTCAAATCGCCTTCAGTACGCTTTTGGATACATTTTGGAATGACGTTTATGGATTTCAATTGGTACGGACCAAAAACGAAAACGACGCTGAAGACATTACCATCCGTACATTTTCCAGGGCATTCGACAAAATTGACTCATATGATGATCAATATGAGTTTAAAACATGGTTGATTACTATTTCCAAAAACCTTCATGTAGATCTTCTTAGAAAGCGGAAGAGGAATATCTTGGAACAATCTGAAAGCGGCAACAATGAAGCGCTAAAAAGAGTATTAGATGATGCTTCCTCTGCCGAGGATAATTTGATCAAAGAACAAAACCTGGCTACCCTCCTTAGCCATATTAAACAGCTTAAACCACACTATCAACAGGTAATCAACCTGAGGTACTTTAATGAGATGTCTTATGCCGAGATCGCCAAGGAACTCGGGGAGCCTATAAATAACGTTAAAGTAAAGTTGCTGAGGGCAAAGAAACTATTGTCGGAAATGATCAAGAACAATCGGTAAAACACTGACAGAGCCTTGAAATTGATTAGATACCTTATACATTCCACCAGCCCTTGTTGTCGTTAAGTTACAATACTTTTTGTTCGTATATTTGCCAAAAAATTATCTATGAGCACTGAATCCTTAACCGCTGTTAAACCACCCAAGGGGAAACCCAAATGGCTCAGGGTAAAATTGCCCACCGGCAAAAAATATACCCAATTAAGGGGTTTGGTAGATAAATACAACCTGCATACCATCTGTACCTCCGGAAGCTGCCCTAATATGGGTGAATGCTGGGGTGAAGGTACAGCCACTTTTATGATCCTGGGAAACATTTGCACCAGGTCTTGTGGTTTCTGTGGGGTTCAGACAGGTAGGCCGGAACAGGTAGATTGGTCAGAACCGGAAAAGGTGGCTCGTTCAATAAAGATCATGGGGATTAAGCATGCCGTGATTACTTCCGTAGACCGGGACGATCTGAAAGACATGGGGTCTATTATTTGGGCTGAAACGGTAAAAGCCATAAGGCGGATGAACCCGGAAACTACCCTGGAGACCTTAATCCCTGATTTTCAAGGAATAACTACCCATTTGGACCGTATTGTAGCCGTGGCGCCGGAGGTAGTTTCCCATAATATGGAGACCGTAAAACGGCTTACCAGGGAAGTCAGGATTCAAGCAAAGTATGAAAGGAGCCTTGAAGTCCTGAAGTATCTTAAAGAACAGGGTGTTAACAGGACAAAATCGGGGATCATGCTCGGCCTTGGGGAATTGGAAGAAGAAGTAATCCAAACTATGCAAGACCTGCGAAGTGCCAATGTGGATGTTGTAACCATAGGGCAATACCTTCAGCCTTCTAAAAGACATCTGCCGGTAAAGGAATTTATACTCCCTGAACAGTTCGATAAATACAGAGAAATTGGCCTGGAAATGGGTTTTCGCCACGTGGAAAGCGGTGCACTGGTCAGATCTTCTTATAAGGCCCACAAACATATATTATAACTATTAAACAGGCTTTTACTTTCTCTATTTACTTCATTTTAAGCATATTAGCATAATAATAGCGGTATATCAAATGCTTTTTTGCTGTTAAACAACTAAAAATGTCAGGCTATTGAGAAATAAGTGATATTTTTGGATGTAACACCAAATTTGAACTTAAAATCATGCTTTTGTACGAAAGATCCTATAGTTTAGCGATTATTGAACAATAGTTGCGCTTCCCAAACGTTTGAATCTATATCAGTGACCACCAGGGGCAGGACATCTTATTGATACTGAACGAATAGTACTTTTTCCCGGGGGGTCATATAGAACATGACGATAGTTCTTGTTAAAGGTATTTGATATTTGACAACCGAATATTTACATAAATTTCGAGCTGCCCTAACGCTCATGACCCTGTTGCTCACAATGACGCTCTGGGGTCAGATTGTTCCTTCCCAAAATAGCGGGATTGAACGTTATTTTTCTGAAGCCAGGGCCTATCAGCATTCTGATAAAACCGAATTGGCCCTGGAAGCGCTAGACAAGGCCGCGGAGCTGGCAGAGGAATTGGAGGACGACAAATCACTAATCGACTGCTACCACAGATTTGCCTTGTTATATCTCTATATGGAAAAGCCGGAGAATGCTATCTTCTACTGGGATAGGGCTAAGGTACTGCTCAATGAAATTGCCTATCCCTTCGGAGAAGCCGTTTACAAGTACACCGAGGCAAAATTTCTTCATAAGGATGAGAATATGTACAAGTATCAGGCATTAGAATTGCTGAATCAGGCTAAGCAACTCACCAATGACCGCAACCTTTTAAATAATATTCTCCTGCTTGAAGCAGATATTTACTACTCTCTGGAAAAGTACGATATAGCCACAACCAACTACAATTCCCTCGTGGTCAATAATGATGTCTATGAACAGGCCTTTCTTCAGGCCGCTGCTTATATGGGGTTGGCTCAGTTATTTATGGAAACGGAAGAATTTGAAGAAAGTATAAAAAATGGGAAAAGTGCTCTTGAAATCGCCAAGGCCAATGAATTCTCTAAAATAATATACGAGGCGCACGAAAAATTAGCCGAAGCCTATGCAAGAACAGAGGGGTTCGATAATGCCTTAATTCATACCACAGCCCTGTTATCCTTAAAAGATTCTGTATTTACAATAGAAAAATCAATAGCAGAATCCAAAAGCGCCGATAAGATTCAGTTTGAATATATGAGCGATGAAATCAAAAGACAAGACGAGCGTATTGAAGAACTGAATGAATCTGCCAACCGTTCTGAGTTAACAGCTATTCTTACCTCTGCTTTCCTGACTATTATTTCCCTACTGGCGGTTTCCCTTTATAGAAATAACCAGATAAAGCTTAAAACAAATGATCTGCTTCAGACGAAAAACAGGGAGCTGCAAACTGCCCGGGATGCGGCAGTACAAGCAATGGAAGCGAAAACGAATTTCCTTTCAACCGTGAGTCACGAATTGAGGACGCCCCTCTATGCAGTTACCGGGCTTACACATTTATTGCTGGAAGAAAATCCAAGTGAGAGTCAGAAAGAACATCTGAAGTCTTTGAAATTTTCAGGGGATTACCTTTTAAATTTTATCAATGATATTCTTCAGATTAACAAAATTGATGCGGACAAGCTGGAGCCCATGAATATTGAGTTAAATCTTAAGAAAGTACTGACCGATGTAATTAATTCCCTACAACAGAGTGCTAAGGAAAACAGAACAAAGATAATCCTGGATTACGATGAGCAGATCCCGAGACACCTGATGAGCGACCCCCTAAAACTGTCTCAAATTTTTATGAATCTTGTTGGCAATGCCCTTAAATTTACCAAAGACGGGGAAGTTTATGTCATTGCCAAACTGGTCAAAAAGATGGAGGAAGATGTCTCATTGTATTTTGAAGTTAAAGATACAGGCATTGGAATTTCCAAGGAGCAACAACGAAATATTTTTGACAGTTTTGAACAGGGGTCTATCCAGATCAACAGGGAATACGGAGGTACCGGCCTAGGCTTAACCATTGTAAAAAGTTTACTGGGACTGTTCAACAGCAAAATTCAACTGGAGAGTACCCCTGGAAAAGGAAGCTCGTTTTTCTTTGAATTAAACCTAAAGAGCAAGGACAGCGTGGTAGATGATATTCAATTTGAGATCGCAGATAAGAATTATGATTTCAAAGGTTTACACCTGTTGCTGGTTGAGGACAACAAGATTAACCAGGTGATCACCAAGAAAATGCTAGGAAAAAAGGATATTAGCTGTGATATTGCCGGGAATGGTAATATGGCCGTAGACCTGGCCCGTGAAAATACCTATGACGGAATCCTAATGGATATACATATGCCCGGAATCAGTGGAGTAGAAGCCACGATTGAAATTCGAAAATTTGATAAGAATATCCCAATAATTGCATTAACTGCAATTTCCCTTGATGATAGCCTGGAGAGTTTTTACGCGGCTGGATGTAATGACGTGGTGACCAAACCTTTTAAGCCCGAATTATTCTATCAGAAAATCGGAGAAAATATTTTAGAAGTCAGAGCAGACAAGCCCGCATCATAGATTCTTGAGTATGGCGGATAAGCGCTGCCTGTCCTCCTCACTAAAACGATGCTCAATTTCAATATAGCACAGTTTTTTTACCCTGCCTCGTAATCGTATATAGTCTTTTTCAGTGGTAAGTATCATCCCTTTCTCATTCAGCAGCCTTACTTCATTTTCAGAAAAATAATGGTGGTCAGGATAACTGAGATGCTCAAAACTAAAGCCCTCATCCGTAAGATAATTAGCCAAAACTTCTGGGTTGGCTATCCCGGTCACCAGAGTAACCGGTATTTCAGCCAGTTCTTCCAGTGAAAAGGTTGAATCCCCTTTTAATACAGAACTGTATTGTAAAGTGCTAAAAAAGAGTTCCTGATGAGGTAATGGTCCTATTCTGGTTTGTAGCTCCTCTCTCTCTTTTGAATTCAGATCCGAAGGGCATTTAGTCACAATTATAATATCGGCTCTTAAAGCCTCCCGCTTATGATCTCTGAGA
>CBDUAW010000046.1:0-10702 GCA_965365215.1 uncultured Eudoraea sp.
AGCTGAAAATACCTGTAAAAACTGCGGAGAAAATTCTTCCGGGAATTATTGTCCGCAATGTGGCCAGCGGATGGCAATACATAAGGTTACTTTTGGGGAAACCTTTCGCGATCTGATGGATGCGGTTTTTTCCGTCAACGCCCCTTTGTTAGTGACCGTAAAAGGATTAATACAGAACCCTGGTAATCTTCTGCGAAATTATCTGGGAGGGCAACGAAAAAAGTACTACAAGCCGGTGGCATTTTTTATTTTAACCACCGTACTGTATATACTTATCAGGACGGTGATAGGGTTCGATCCCTTCAAAAATGACACTTTTCAGGCACAAGATGGGATTGGTGACGGGACAAAGTTCGAGGAGGCCAGAAATTATATGTTATTGAATATCAATAACTTGTTATTTGTATTTGTCTTTACCCTGGCCTTGTTTTCTAAATTGTTTTACTTTAAAAGATACTCCCTGGCCGAATTTCTCGTTGTTTCTTTTTACCTGTTGGGGATGTATACCCTCCTAACCACGCTCGATATAGTGTTTATACAATTCGTTAGCGATAAATTGCAAGGTGTAAGGCTCATACTAATGTTGATTTACTTCTCCTACGCAATCCTTTCCTTTCTTAAAAAACCTATATTTTTCACCCTTTTAAAGGCTATAATTGTTTATATATTGGCATTCGTTTTCTATTTCTTTTTGGCCTATGGGATATCCTACCTAATTGTTCTTTTTAAATAGGAAATAATGGCCGGCATCTATATCCATATTCCATTTTGCAAGCAGGCCTGTCATTACTGTGATTTTCACTTTTCCACCCAGCTTAAGAAGAAAGATGAATTGCTCCTTGCTATAGAAAAAGAATTGGTCCTGAGAAAAAAAGAACTAACCAATATCCCTTTGGATACCCTTTACTTTGGTGGGGGAACGCCTTCTCTGCTCAGCGGCTCTGAGATTGAAAGCATCTGCAAAGTAGCCTTTGATAATTTTAAGTACACCAATAATCCCGAGATTACTCTGGAAGCCAATCCTGATGATCTCTCAGCCCATAAAATCAAGGAGTTATCGGCCTCCCCTGTAAACCGGCTTAGTATTGGGATACAATCCTTTTATGACCAGGATCTTCAATTGATGAACAGGGCTCATAATGCCAAGGAAGCCGAGCAAAGTTTAACGCTGGCATGCCAATATTTTGATAATATTTCCATAGACCTTATTTACGGGATTCCCGGATTAACAAATGAACGCTGGCATCAAAATATTTATAAGGCCCTTTCATTCGGTATTCCACATCTTTCGGCCTATGCCTTAACAGTTGAACCCAATACAGCGCTGCATTCTTTTGTGAAGCATGGAAAGGTAGCGGATGTGGATGAAGCAGTATTGGAAAAGCACTTTCAGATCCTTGTTGAGGTCATGGAAAAAGAGGGCTTTGTGCATTACGAGATTTCAAATTTCGGGAAAGAAGGATTTTTTTCAAGAAACAATACTGCCTATTGGAAAGGCGAACCCTATTTGGGGATAGGCCCATCTGCCCATTCCTTTAACGGTAAGCAGCGGGCCTGGAATGTCCGTAATAATAATAAGTACATCAAGGCCATTAACGCAGGAGAACTTCCCCTGGAATGGGAGCAGCTGGAGGTTAAGGATCGATACAATGAATACGTAATGACGGGCCTAAGGACCATCTGGGGTGTTTCCACATTCAAAATAAAAGAAGATTTCGGGGAAGCCTATAATGCTCATTTTAATCGCTGTGCCAGCAAGTATTTTAATAAAGGGCTGTTGCTTAAAGAAGGTGATATTGTAAGGGTTACTTCTAAGGGGCAATTCCTAATAGACGGGATCGCAGCCGATCTTTTTAAAGTCGACTAGATTTTTCAACAAGTTCCGATTGCAGGCATATATCAGCTCAAATGGAGGAAAGTTTGTAACTTCGAAATTGTTCCACGAAATTCCTATGAGGCGTATGCTGGCCACTATTCAATATCGAAGTAAGAAGTTTACAATCAACTTAAATAGACCCCTGGATATATCCCTCCCACTTCGGGGAGATTCTCTTAATCCAGCAGCATGGTATATGGGCCCACCAAGTATTTCCCCGTATAAAGAAGGGGAGTTTACTGCTTCGGTAAAGGAAGGGGGTACTGTAAACTTCAACAACATAAGTTTCAATCCACATGCCCATGGAACACATACAGAGTGTGTTGGTCATATTACGGAAGAGTTTCATTCCATAAACACACATTTAAAACAGTATTTTTTTCTTGCGGAAGTTATCACGGTTGCCCCTGAAAAAAGCGGGGACGATTTTGTAATTTCCGACAAGCAATTGAGGTACGCGCTGAGAAATAAAAAAAGAGATGCTGTGGTAATAAGGACCTTACCCAATACAAATCAAAAATACTCCCAACAGTATTCTAATACGAATCCGCCTTACCTCTTGAAATCAGCTGCAGCCTATCTTGTTGAAAAGGGAATACAACACTTACTGATAGATCTTCCGTCTGTGGATAAGGAGAAAGATAATGGCGAGTTACTGGCCCATAGAGCTTTTTGGAATACAGAAGGTAAAATAAGGTATGGCGCCTCTATCACAGAAATGGTTTATGTCCGGAATTCTATTAAAGACGGTCCTTATGTTTTAGATCTTCAGGTGGCTCCTTTTGAAAATGATGCCAGTCCGTCGCGCCCCTTGCTTTATCAGATTGAAGAATAGGTTCTAGTCCGGGGCAATCTTAGTATATTTATCCAATGGAGGATATCATTGAAATTCTTTTAGGGCTGCTCCTTGGAGCAATTATGATGTTCTGGACCTATAATTTTTTCAGAAGAAAAAAGAGCAAGGAGTTAACAGAGCACCAATCGGTTGTTTTGCTTCAAAAGATCAAAAGTGTTTGCAAGCTGATGACCATTGAAGGTGATTTTGCAGAAATTTATCGCTACGAAAATACCCGGCAGCATTTTATGAGTCTTTTCAGCAGCAAAAAAAAGGCCCTGATAGTTATAAATGCCAAAGCTCAGATAGGTTATGATCTGAAGAAAATCAAAATGCACGCCGATAAGGAAAAGAAGAAAATTATCCTTACGAACTTTCCTGAACCGGAAGTGCTGTCTATAGAACCTGAATTGGAGTTTTATGATATAAAAAATGGATTATTCAACAGTTTCCGGCCCGATGATCTTACTGCCTTGAATAAAGAGGCAAAGGCGCACATTAAGGAAAAAATTCCCGAAAGTGGCCTGATGGATACGGCTAAAAGGGAAGCCCTGGAAGCGGTTCTATTAATCGAAAAAATTGTGGAAACCATAGGATGGCAATTAGATTACTCTGCACTAGAGATTGATGCAGAGGTAAGATCCCGCCTGTCTTCCTGAATTAGTAAATAAAAAGTCTAGAATGAAAAAAGCGATCTGTATTTTAATCCTGCTAACGATGAGTGTAACAGCTTTCAGCCAAGAAGAGAAACCCATGTCAAACTTTGATCCGGCCTTTGTGCACAATGTGTATTTCTGGCTGCATGAGCCTGATAATGAGCAAGCCAGAGCTAAATTTGAAACGGCTCTCAATAAATTCCTTACGGCCTCTGAATATGCCAAAACCAAATTTGTGGGGATTCCTCCAAAAGCCACACGAGAAGTAGTAGACGATTCTTTGACTTACAATTTGGTGGTAACTTTCGATTCTCCTGCCGCCCAGGAGGCCTACCAAAAAGAGGCTCCCCACCTCACTTTTATAGAGGAGGCAAAAGACCTGTGGAAGAAGGTAATTGTTTATGATGCAAAAGGGATAGTGAAGTAGGAAGGCAGATTGGAATTAAAAGTAGTTTATGGATATTGAAACCTTCAGGGAGTATTGCCTGGGAAAGAGAGGGGTTAGTGAAGGTTTTCCTTTTGATGAAGAGACCCTGGTGTTCAAGGTAATGGGAAAAATGTTTGCCCTTGCCCCTCTGGAACGAATTCCTCCTCAGGTTAATTTGAAGTGTGATCCTGAAAAAGGAATTGCTTTACGGGAGCAATACGATGGAGCAATAATTCCAGGCTATCACATGAGTAAAGTACACTGGAACACCCTCTTTCTTGATCAACTGCCCCCACAGTTAATCATAGAATTAATTGACCACTCATATGAATTGGTTGTGGCTAAATTTTCGAAAAAACTAAAGACGGAATATGAAGCGCTAAATACCTGAAATAATTGGAAAATCCTTTAAAAAATAGAATTGATATCCTGATTGAGGTTTTTGAACAGAAACCCTGGTATGGCCTGTCGGTCATGGAAATTCTCGAAGGAGTTGATCCTGCCAGCGTTAACTTCAAACCCGGGGGGATGCATAAGTCGATCGCCATAATATTACAGCATATGATAAACTGGCGTATTTTTATCTCTCGCAAGCTAGAGGGCAAGGCCGACTATAAGATAGATTCCGAAGGTTCGGCAGACTGGCAGGAGATTGAATGCGACGGGCCGGAAGACTGGTTGGGGCAATTGGCGTTATTAAGGGAAACCCAAACAAAACTCCTAAGCCAAATTTCAACTGCCGGGGAAGAATTGATGCATAAAAAGGTCCCGGGAAGCATTTATACCTATGAGTACCTGATCAGGGGCTTATGGCAGCACGATATTTTCCATTTAGGACAAATCTCATACCTCAGGGAGATGTGGGCAAGGCAGGAAAATACTTGATTAAGTATTACCCTTGCAATACCTATCTTTACTCCTTTGCGCTTTTTTTCTATGGATCACTTAAAAACGTACTACAATAAGAGGTTGGAGACCCTTGGGTCGGAATTGAGTGGGGTTTCCCAACATCTGAAAATACTGGGTGTGCTGAGGTTGTCAGTATTTTTTCTGGCTCTTTTAGCGCTATATTATTTCTACAATAGACCCGAAATCCTGTTTCCAGCCATAGGGGTTTTTGCAGTGATTTTTGTGTTTTTGGTTCTCCGTTTTACCCGCTGGAAATACCTGAAAGATAAGTTGAAGGCCTTGCAGAAAATAGTACAGACCGAATTACTTGTACTTGAGCATCAATATGGTAGTTTGCCAACAGGGAGAGCCTTTGAGGATGCAGATCATACCTATTCCGGGGATATTGAATTATTTGGTGACGGTTCTTTTTTTCAATACGCTAACAGGACGGCACTGCCCGAGGGGATGGGACTCCTTGCCAAGATGTTAAAAGAAAACAGCACTGATCAAATTCTGGAAAAACAGAAAGCCATTAAAGAGTTATCGCAAATCCCGGAATGGCGACAAGAATTTACCGCAATTGCCAGTCTTGTAAAAACAGAATTCCCCACAACGGTACTGCTTAAATGGCTGGCGAAATTCAAACCGATACTCCCTAAAAAATTCAATCTCATTCCAGGAATATTTGCAGGGCTTTCCATAGGGTTGATAACGCTATATATATTGGACCTGCTTTCGGGATGGTTTCTGCTTTCGTGGTTTTTGTTAGGCCTGGTTATTACTGGCAGTTATTTAAAAAAGATAAATAAACTCAATTCAGATACGTCCAAAATCCTCAGCACTTTTCAGCAATACCATCGCCTTTTTGAATTGCTTGAAAAAACAAAATTCGAGTCGGAATTGCTTCGGGCAGAGACCAGGATGTTCCAGGATCAGGAGGTGCTAATCTCAAGCAAAATTAAGGAGTTCTCCGGCATTCTAAATGCCTTTGATCAAAGGAACAATATGTTATTCGGAGTATTTGGCAATGGTTTTCTTCTTTGGGATTTATGGAATTGTATCAGGATTCAAAAATGGATTGGAAACTACGGCAGCGAAGTAAATCAATGGTTTCATGTCATCTCTTTTTTTGACGCCTTGAACAGTCTGAGTAATTTTGCATTTAACCATCCTGATTTTGTATTTCCAACATTGGTATCCGGAAAAACTCAGCTAAAAGTTACCAATGCAGTTCATCCCCTCATCATACCTGAAAAACGGGTTACCAATAACCTTCACCTAGAGAGAGGGCAGTTCTTTATTATTACAGGAGCTAATATGGCGGGGAAAAGTACTTTTTTACGAACGGTTTCTCTCTTGCTTATTATGGCAAATACTGGTTTGCCGGTTTGTGCATCTTCTATGGAATACCAACCTATTAGGCTTATCACGAGTATGCGTACGGCCGACTCCCTGTCAAAGGAGGAATCCTATTTCTTCTCAGAATTGAAAAGGCTTAAATTTATTGTAGAGGAAATATCCAGGGGTCCTTACCTGATTATCCTTGACGAGATACTAAAAGGAACCAATAGTACCGATAAAGCAGTAGGTTCTCGCAAGTTTATTGATAAACTGGTTAAGTCTAATTCTACCGGAATAATTGCCACGCACGACCTAAGTCTTTGCCAGGCCGCCAAAGAGTTGGATGCCGTGGAAAACTATTATTTTGATGCGACTATTGAGGACGATGAATTATTTTTTGACTACACTTTACGTCCGGGAATCTGTCAGAATATGAATGCTTCTTTCCTTTTAAAAAAAATGAAAATAATAGACCAATAGCAGATGGATTCCTTAACACAAATGGTACTGGGGGCTTCGGTGGGTGAAGCTGTATTGGGAAAAAAAGTTGGTAATAAAGCTGTTCTTTACGGTGCCATAGCAGGGACTATCCCTGATTTGGATGTCCTAAGCAGGTTTTTTGTGGATACCGTTACTGCTACTGAATGGCACCGGGGATTTAGTCACTCAATAGTATTTTGCCTGCTGGCGGCGCCAGTTCTGGGATGGGTAGTATATAAGATTGAGCGTAAATCTGAGGTATCAAGGATGGATTGGACCAGACTTTTTTTCTGGGGCCTGTTCACGCATCCCGTACTTGACGCGTTTACCACCTGGGGTACCCAATTGTTTTGGCCTTTTAATTACCGACTGGCCTTTCAGAATATTTTTGTGATAGATCCCCTTTACACCTTTCCGTTTTTGATTTGCCTTATTTTGGCAATGCGACTGCATAGGAAGTCCCCCAAACGAGCAAAAATTAATCGTCTGGGCTTGGTCCTCAGTACCACATACCTCATGTTAACCTTGGTACTTAAAGGAGTTACCTTCCAGGCATTTATAAAGCAACTTGGGGAACAAGAGATTCAATTTATGAGAATACAAACCAGACCAACCCCGTTTAACAGTATTCTTTGGACGGCAAATATAGAGACTAAGGATGCATATTTAATTGGGGAATATTCACTGTTTGACAGGCAACCAATAGTATTTAGAGAATATAAAAAGCAAGGCCATTTACTTTCAGATTTGGGGCAGCATCATAAGGTTAAAAGACTTAAGACAATTGCCGAGGATTGGTTTATAATTTCTAAAAAAGGGGAACAATTGTATTTTAATGATCTCAGGTTCGGGCTGATGACTATGGACCCTGCGGAAGACCGTTTTGCCTTTAGCTACAAACTGGTGCAGAAGGGGGATGAATTGATTGTGGAAGAAACCCCTAAATTCAGGGAAGACGCGGCTAATCTCTTCTCAGCCCTTTGGATCAGGATATGGGGAAATTAAATAACCGTTAAATTCCCTATTTTTGATTGATAACCAACCCATTGTCGCCTATGAAATCCATTGTTTTAGCCATTTTCAGCTGTGGAATTTTGTTTTTTGCTTGTAAAAAGGATCCCGAGAACAAACAGGATACTGAGGTAAGTATCTGGGAGAGGTACACCTTGAATTTTGAGGGGCCTCAACTAAGTGAGAATCCGGAAACGTTTATGAATTACAGACTTCAGGTACATTTTAAGCATAAGACTACTGGGAAACACTACGAAGTGCCGGGCTTCTATGCAGCCGATGGGAATGCAGCTGAGACCGGCGCAACATCAGGAAATATATGGAAGGTACACTTTACTCCCGATGCCCTGGGTGATTGGACCTACGAAGTATCTTTTAAACAGGGGGAGGGATTGGCTGTACTACTTGCTTCCACTGCGGGTAAATCTGCCGGGTTTTTTGATGAGGCGGAAGGGAAGTTTACCGTGAAGGAACAGCGCAAGGATCTAAGTGAGAGAGATTTTCGAAGCAAAGGGATGTTGCGTTACACGGGGGCTCACTACCTCCAATATGCGGGTACGGGCCAGTACTTTATAAAAGGAGGCGCAGGCAGTCCCGAAAATTTTTTAGCCTATGAGGATTTTGACGGGACATTTGATAATGGGGGGACGCATTTTCCTGCCTTAGGGGAAAATCAATTACATGGCTACAAACCGCATCAGCAAGACTATAAATCCGAGGACCCCGTATGGCGCGATTCCCTGGGGAGTGAGATCATAGGTGCCGTTAATTATATTGCATCCAAAGGCTTGAATGCGGTGTATATCCTAACGATGAATGTGAAAGGTGATGGAGATGATATTTGGCCGTGGACCGGACCTGAAAACAGAAGAATATTTGATGTAAGTAAATTAGAACAGTGGGAAATTGTCTTTGACCATATGGACAAACTAGGTTTGACTAAAGATATTCTCCTCACGGAAACAGAAAATGAAAATTTGTTTGAAGCCTTAGATGGAGGCAATTTTTCCGATACGAGAAAACTGTACTATCGGGAATTGATCGCCAGGTTTGGACATCATCTTGGGCTTAGCTGGAACCTTGGAGAAGAAATTGGTCATGACCCGGATACGGGGGAAGTACCTTTTAAACTTCCCACAAGCGATGAACAGCGTAAGCGGTTTGCTGAATATATCAGAACATTAGACCCTTACGATCACCACCTGGTGGTCCATAACTGGCCCGGGGATGAGGAAGTACTTTTCGGACCCTTATTGGGAAATCCAAATTTTGAAGGCATATCATTGCAGGAAGCTGAAGACTATTATGATGAAATTTTACATTGGCGGGAAGCTTCTGCGCGAGCTGGCAGGAAATGGGTACTGGCAGTAGACGAGCCCTTGGGATGGGAATACGGCCTAAGGCCTGATGAAGAAGACCCTGAACACGATATCCCCAGGCAAGAAGTTCTTTGGACAAGTTTGTTTGCAGGTGGGGCTGGGGTCGACTGGTATTTTGGGTGGCAGAATAATGCTCCTACCAGTGACCTATCTAATGAGGATTGGCGTTCCCGTGAAAATATGTGGGAACAAACACAGGTAGCGCTGAATTTCTTTTATGCGCACCTCCCTTTTGCTGAAATGGCTCCAGTTCAGGGTTTATCTGCCAATAAATCTGTTCTGTCCTTTGCCAAACCAGGACAAGTCTATGCCTTCTATCTGAAACAAAGAGGCGAAATAGAAGCAGATTTGGGCAATACCGGAAACACCTTTAGCGTAGCCTGGTATAATCCCAAAACTGGTGGGAATTTACAGGAAGGAACGGCTAAAACTATTAAAGCCAATGGCAAGACTTCCCTGGGAACCCCTTTAGATTCCTGGGACAAGGATTGGATAGTACTACTAAAATTACAACCTGAACGCTAGGAGAGGCTTTTTATTTGCAGGTCATGAAAGGCATCGGCTTGTAACCTCAGCAACTCTTCAGCTTTTTCCTTTTTGTAGGCGTAGACAGCTGCTTCCTCCTCAAGTTCTGTATAGATCCTTTCGTTTAGGCTGGTATCTGTGGCAAGAATATTTTCCCGCTGTCTTACTTTCTGCAATACCCAGGTTGCCACTGCACTTTCCTCATCTTCCAATTTAAAATCGTAGGGACCTTTTGGAGCCAGAATTTTCGCGATTATGGGAGAAGTCTCAATAGCCAGGAACAGAAGGAAAATAAAAAATGAAGGAAACCATGGGAGTTCGCCCAAAGCATTGATCCTTGCCATAAGGCCGTCAAAACCGTCAATTATGGGTTGTGAATCAACCACCGCCTGGCCATATTCAGCATCTAATGCGGCTATTTGAGCTTCGATATTCTCAATTTTTTGCCCGTTAGTTTCTTTGAGCTGTTGCAACTCCAGAAGTGTGGCGTCGTGTTTTTCCCGTTTCTCTTTATAAACTGGCCCTTTCCCTAGTAGCAAAGTGCCCTCCCTGCCTTCGGCCTCGGCAATATAGGTGTCATATAAAGCGTTTGTTTCTGCTTCTTTTTCAGCAATTTCGCTTTTCAAAGCAGCAATATCTGCATTCAGAGCCTCCACAACAGGGGTATATTGCAGGGCAATTTGTTCCTTGTTAGCCAGGGTAAGTTCATTTTTTTGCTCAAGGAGGACCTGGTTAATCTCCTTCTCAAAAATTTTCATTTCCAGGGGTTTTGATATCACTACAGCAATAATGACTGCCAAAAGAATCCTGGGAGTAGCCTGGATTAGTTCACTTTTAAAACTATCCCTTTTTTTGATTGTGGAAACTATAAACCGGTCCAGATTAAATATGAGGAGACCCCAGATGAGGCCAAAGAATATAGCCGTATAGAAATTGTCAAATACAGTATACAGTGCATATGCACTGGCAATAAATGCCATCACGGCGGTCGAGAAGAGGACAGTCCCGATAAAACGACCGAAAAAGATGTTGCACCGCGCTGTTCTCAGGAGCAGGTATCGCAGTCCATGGTTCTGAACATCGCCACTGATTTGATTGAAAGCCAGAAAAGAAATAACAAAAGGCATACCGAATATCAGTATCAGAAAAATCACAGATAATAACGCTGGCTTTTTCACCAGGAGAAAATCTGTCCAGGGATCGAAACCGGGGGTGTTATTTTCGTTTTGTGATGAGTTCGGAGTATTGTCGGGCAGACTCATCTGATTTAACGCAGCTTCT
>CBDUAW010000047.1:0-10563 GCA_965365215.1 uncultured Eudoraea sp.
GTCGGGGTGGCAGGATTCGAACCTGCGACCTCCGCGTCCCAAACGCGGCGCGATAACCGGGCTACGCTACACCCCGAAATGGTCATCTATATATCGTTTTGCTCCTCGTTTCTTAATCTTTCGCTCTAGTGATGTAGCTTCAGATTTATTAAAAACTTCTATTTGCAAAACTAACTTCCAGGGAACTCCATACCTTGTGGATGGAACTTTGCCCTGATTGTGTCTTTCCAATCTTTTGTCGATATCAGTAGTTTGCCCTACATAATATCTTGAACGTTGCTCACTAAAAAGAATATATACAAACATAATCCTTATTAGTTGGGGTGGTCACGCCGTCGGCGTGACGACCTCCTGCTCCCAAAGCAGGCGCGATAATGACGCCTTGCGTCACAAGCCGGGGATAGACTTGCCACGCTATTAGCGTGGTACACCCCGAAGACTCAAGATTTTTTAAGAACGTTTTTAACCTTCTTTTGATGCGGAGAGACCGGGACTCGAACCCGGGCGACACTTGCGCGTCGACAGATTAGCAATCTGCTCCGTTACCACTCCGGCACCTCTCCTTAACAGGTTTTTTAACCGCCTGCTTTGCTCACCGTATAATAAATATCAGGTAAGCGGGTGCAAATGTAATTCTTCATCCGTAGCAACGCAACTATTTTACACGGTTTTTTATCTAAAAAATGGTCTTCAGACTTCCCCTTGCTCCTTTTTGTGTGAATGAATTGGCGTGCACCTCAATAAGATCATATTCCGCAGTGGAAGGAACTGTAATAAAGGCTTCTCCCTTCTCATTGGTCTGCAAATCAGGATTCCAATAGAGTGTTTTAGGGACATCCTCATGAATCTTCAATTTCTTAAGTACCGAAGCCCGATACTCTTCAAAATCTATGGACTCATGAAATCCCTGGAATGTAAGTTGAGCGGCTTTCCGCCCAATATATTCCTCATCCGAACCGGAACGGGTATAGATCAATATAACACCTCCGGCAGCCCTTGTACCATACATGGAAGCTTCTCCTCCTATCAGGAGTTCTATACGCTCAATATCAGAAAAGTTTAAAAGATTGATGACATCCATTAAACTAGTTGGTTGCTGTAAAGGAAAACCATCAATAACCCAAAGTAAAGGCCCCAATCGCGCTGCTCTGGGAATAGATATTTGGGGGTTAAGTGATCCTAATCCTATTACTTGCACCCCGGGGACACCCAGAAACAACTGGGGTATTGTTTTTGGACGTTTAGCGTCCTGGTGAAGTACCCTTGTTGGCTCAATATTATAAACTGACGGACTCGTTTCCCGCAATGGTTTGGTTGCCGTTAGAGTAATCTCTTCCAATGCTATCAGTTTTTCCTTTTCCGATGTGGATAAAAAATCCACTGCCGGCTTTTTTGGGAGCATCTGCTTTGACTTTCCATTGGTTATTCCGCCCTTTACCTTTTCCGATAGGGGTGGAATCTCGTATTCATAAGGAATAACCTTCACTAGTTTGGTCTTGGTTTCTTCCCCTGCGGTCCTGAAAACCATATTGGCCTCTCCTTTAAGCTGCATTCCCGATAAATTAAATAATCCATCGGCATTTGTGGTAGTTTGTTTAGCCACAACATCATCTTTGGTAGAGATCAATATTTGAATTGCCGTATCGGGGAGCAGCCTATTGTCCAGGTCGTAGGCCTGCCCATAAAATTCCAGGCCGTCCTGAAACGTATAACGGATTTCACTGGGTAGATCCGTAGTACTTCCCGACTGAATATCTTCGGAAGTTTGTCGGGTTAGGGCCATCAGATCATTATAAAACCTCTGATCCCTGATCGATTTATCCAGGTTCAGATCGTTGTTTTTCAAACCATTTTTCTCAGAGCGCTTTTGTGCCTGAAGCCCTATCGACAAATTAGTTTGAAACGTATTCCCTTCCCTGTCGGTAATTCTTACCTTGAACATATTGTTCTCCGGGCTATCCATTTCCCGTTCAACATGTATTTTAAGTTCTTCCTTATCTATAAAAATAGGCCGGTATGCCCAAATCTGATCGAACTCATCTACCAATTCAAGGCTCAGAATACCGGAAGGCAAATCCTCTTTAGGGATATCTATTTCAGTTATAGTCCCTTCCTTAAAAGCTATCTCCTTATTAAAATAGGTGATCCCTTTTGTACTACCTTTTAGGAATACCGCTGTTGATAAAAGTGATGGAGAAGCTTCAAGCCTCACTTTGAGATAATCAGTTGCCAGGTTATTCACCATCAGCGAATATCCGGCATCCTGGATGGCGGGTAATGGGATATTTCTCTTTTCATCACCGAGATGTAACTGATATTGTTCTCCCACTTCAGGTCTAAACAGAAATGTGCCTATTCCTATTCCGTAGTTTTTTACAGTAGCCACTTCATTTCCTTTACTGTCTAAGACGTTAATATTAAAAGGCTTTTCCTTCTCAAAAGAAACAGCAACGCTATTGGTGAGGCCGGCGACAAGATTCCCGCTTTCCGGAAAAACAGCAGGATTATTATTTTGTTCGTTAGACGACCTTCTGTCCCTAGCACTATTGATCTCAATACTTTTTGTAGCAAAGGTCTCCGGGCCATAATTCAGCATCCATCGGGTGTAGGCTCTGAGATAATAATTGCCCTCTTTAACCTTCTTCGGAATTTCAAAGGAACCTTCACTTGTTCCATCCTCTATCTTATGGTACTGACTTTTAATTAATACACCATTTTCGTTCAATAACTCCATTTTTAACACATCACTGGCACTTACTCTTAACTGTTCAGGTCCTGTGAGGATATAGGCCTTAAAAAAAAGATGGTCTTTAGGTAAAAGTGTAGACTTATCTGTATGCAACACCACCTGCTCCTGCCATACAATTAGAGAATCAAGAGTTGATTGCTGAAGGTTTTTTTGTCCTGAAACAAAACTATCATTGTTCCACTCTGGCTGCCTGGGTCCTGTCTGGGCTGCAAGTTGCAGGAATATACTCAGGAAGAACAAAAGGGACAGTTTGCGGATAAAAAGTCTTTTCATAGCGATATATGTTAATAGTATTACTATTATATTTTGCAAGCAATACTTATTTCTTTAAATATAAATACTATTTAAATCAGGTCAAAAGGAATTAAGATACCTTTAACGGCCTGTAAGAAGGTACAAAAATTTGTTCTATTCGGGATATTCTACCCGGAGGTGGTAGATGTTGGTCAGTTTGTGTTTTAGCACTTTTTTTACCTGAGCTATCTCCCTAAAGGTGATGTTGGCATTGACAAACTGATTTGCATTCATTTGTACATCAATGATCTTATCCACGAACTCTTCTATGATCTGATAGGTTGGGTTTTTAAGGCTCTTTGAGGCAGCTTCAACTGAGTCGGCCATCATCAAAATTGCCGTCTCCCTTGAAAAAGGTATAGGGCCAGGGTATCGGAAATCCCTATCTCTGGTTTCTTCCTCCATTTCCTGATGTTTTTTGTAGAAATAATAAACGTAATTTGTGCCGTGATGTGTCCTGATAAAATCAATTACCCTGTCTGGTAAATTGTTCTTTCTTCCTATTTCTATCCCTTCTATAACATGATTAATAATAATCCTGGCACTATCCTTAGGATTTAGATCATCGTGTGGATTTAAATTGGTTACCTGATTTTCAGTAAAATATGTTGGATTGTTCATTTTCCCAATATCGTGATACAGGGCTCCAACCCTTACCAACATGGCATTGGCTCCAATCTCGTTAGCCGCAGCTTCGGCAAGGTTAGCAACCTGCAGAGAATGGTGGAAGGTCCCTGGGGCCTTATTAGCCAGTTCCTTCAACAGTTTGGAGTTGGTATCGGACAATTCGAGCAGGGAAACATCAGAAACCATCCCAAAAATCTTTTCATAAATATAGATCAGCGGCTGTGCAAACAAGGTGATCATTCCATTGAGCAGAAAAAAACCAAATGTAAACCAGCGCACGTTGTCTAGGGTTCCTTCATGTATAATGTGAAATGCGAAATAACCAACAATGTAAATCAAGGTAATTTGTCCGACAGATATAAAAAGATTAGCCCTTTTATAAAGTTCTGAAACCGTCAAAATCGTTACAATACCGGCAATGATCTGTAGAAAGATATACTCAAAACTATTGGGTACTACAAATCCGAGAATAAGGACGGTGAGTACATGAACAAAAAGCCCCAGGCGCGCGTCAAAAAATGTTTTTAGTATCAGTGGAAGGATACACAGAGGGACCACAAAAACATAAGTTTCATTGTACTTAACCACAAAAGTGGTGACAAAGACCATGAGCAGTATGTTGAAAAAGATAAAGGTTACCTTAACGTTATTGCGGAAGACCTCTGGCCGGTATCTTTTCAGAAATAGAAAAAGCATCATTAGTACCAAGGCCACTAGAATGGTATATCCGGAAAGGATAAGGTAATAATTGTTAGCAGTCCACATTTCCGATTCATACTCCTGTTTCAGGGAACTGAGCACCCTGAGATTATCGGTCTCAACCACTTCCCCTTTGGCAATTATAAGTTTCCCCTCATCCACACTGCCCCTTGTAAGGGAGATCTTTGAGAGCTCATTTTCCAGGGCTTTTGACGTTAGAACGGAATCATATTTTACATTGGGTCTTATGATAGGTAGTAAGACTTTTTTGAAATCATTATTCAGGCGACCCATCCCCTTCTCCCTTATCTTAGTACTGATAAGCTGATCCAAATTCTGGAGCCTGTACCCTTCAGAAGGATTCACCAGGATTGCTTCATTATTCTTTACCAGATACACCTCTCCTTTAGTGGCAGGAGCGTCAATCTCAGACCAAACCCCATTCTGATAAAGATCCTGCAGGACTTCCTTCCCTACAGCCTGATAAACTCTTAATTGACTTCTGCTGTAATCATTAGATGTAAAAACCTGGACAAAGGAATTTTCATAACTGGCAATCACATCCTCAGCAATTCCGGTATCATAACTAAAATATCCAACCTGATTTCCACGAATGTTTTCCCGTTCTGATTCAATTTCCTCTGCGGTTTTCCTGATAGAAAAATCAAAAGGGGCATAGAGGTTTTCATACTGCCAGGGCTTTCCCTTTTGGAATTCATATTTGAATTTACCCCCTTTAGGAAAGAAAAAGACAATGCAAGCAATGGTTACGAAGTATAAGAAATACTTGTACAAAAGGGATTGACTCCTATATATTGAATCCATGGATCCAGCCATACTATACTGTATTGGGTTCAAAAATAGAAAATATAATACGAACCGTTCTTTCCGTACTATCTAAGGTTAAATTGTATCATAATTTCTTAATTTCGCGGTATTAATAAATCATAAAAATGAGAGAGGTAGTTATCGTATCCGCCGTAAGAACGCCCATTGGAAGCTTTATGGGTAATTTATCTACAATACCCGCCCCAAAACTGGGTGCTATTGCTATCAAAGGTGCTTTGGATAAAATAAATCTGGCCCCTGAGCTTGTTGAGGAAGTATTGATGGGGAATGTGGTTCAGGCTGGTACCGGACAAGCACCGGCAAGGCAGGCGGCCATCTATGCGGGAATTCCAGATACTGTGCCTTGTACCACGGTGAATAAGGTTTGTGCCTCGGGAATGAAAACTATAATGCAAGCCGCTCAATCCATAGCACTAGGTGATACGGATATTATGGTAGCTGGTGGTATGGAAAATATGAGCCTGATACCTCATTACCTCAACCTTAGAACAGGACATAAATTGGGACCAGCAAATATGATTGACGGCATGCAAAAGGATGGGCTTTTAGATGCTTATGATCATAATGCAATGGGCGTCTGTGCAGAAGTATGTGCTGAGAAATATGATTTTAGCAGAGAAGATCAGGATGCTTTCGCTATACAGTCTTATCAACGATCTGCAGAAGCGTGGAATAGTGGTAAGTTTAAGGAAGAGGTAATACCGGTTGAAGTTCCTCAAAGGCGAGGTGAACCTGTTGTGGTAAAGGAAGATGAGGAATACAAGAATGTGAAAATGGAAAAAATACCTACCCTACGCCCGGCATTTACCAAAGAGGGTAGCGTTACGGCTGCCAACGCCTCAACCATTAGTGACGGTGCGGCCGCTCTTGTATTGATGAGTGCAGATAAAGCGAAAGCTTTAAATTTAAAACCAATGGCACGTATTAGAAGTTATGCTGATGCCGCCCAGGAACCTAAATGGTTTACGACCGCTCCTGCCAAAGCGCTTCCCAAAGCACTGGAGAAAGCAGGATTACAAATAGGGGACATAGACTACTTTGAATTCAATGAGGCTTTTGCGGTAGTAGGTCTTGCCAATATGAAATTGTTAGGGTTGGATGATGGCCGAGTTAACGTAAATGGCGGTGCCGTGTCGCTTGGGCACCCCCTTGGTTGCTCTGGTGCCCGAATAATTGTCACATTATTACATATACTAGAGCAACGACAATCCGGCTTGGGAGCCGCAGCAATCTGCAACGGAGGAGGCGGAGCTTCTGCAATGGTAGTGGAAAGAATCTAATTTCATATAAACGCTCTCTATGCCCTTTGGTATATGCCCCTTAAGTTTAATTGCCGTCAAAGAATCTGCTACCGACAGTAGTGAATTGGTCACGCAACTGCTCTATGGAGATCATTATAAGGTAATAGAGGAGCGAAAACACTGGAAAAAGATCAGAATCCCGTTTGACAATTCCGAAGGCTGGATTAAAAAAGATCAACACAAACCACTCGAAGAAAAGGTTTTTAATCAAATTGAAACCTCTGAGAGTCCGGCCTATTCCCTGGACCTTGTTTCGTTCATCAACACCAAAAACACGGTTCTTATTCCCGTCCTCTTAGGATCTTGCGTGTCAAATGCCGGCCTACTTACCCATTCGTTTGAAGGTTCCGAAAGTAGCGGAATCCACAAGAAAGAAGAGTTAATAGAAACTGCATTATTTTACCTTAACGCGCCTGAACTGGCAGGAGGTAAAAGCCCTTTTGGGATAGACGATGCCGGATTCTCTCAAATGGTATACAAGATAAATGGTTATAAGCTCAATAGGAAATCCGGGGAACAAGCTATGCAGGGTGAGGCATTGAGTTTTATTGAAGAAAGTGAACCCGGGGACCTAGCGTTTTTTGATGATAAAGAGGGTAATATTAATCATGTAGGTATCATAATGCGCGATAACTATATTATCCATGTACATGGTAAAGTAAGGATAGATCGTCTGGATCATACAGGGATCTTCAACACTGAAAAAAGACAGTACACCCACCCGTTACGAGTGATCAAAAAAATCATATAAAAAAAACCCGGCTTTTTAGCCGGGGTTTTTTATGGTTCGTATACTGTTACTCTCCCAAGAGCTTCTTTATACGCATGAAGTTCTCAGTATCACCCAAGGCTCCATAAATATTTTTCAATTGTGTCAAAACTCCCTGGTTATCAGGGTTTGTTTTAAGGGCATCCTCCAGCACGGTTACGCCTTCTAAAAAAAGGTCATCCTTCCTCTTTTTTAACTCGTCGTACTTGGCAATATCGGCTTTGGAACTACCCAATTCATTCATTTCATCAATAAGGCTGTTGCCCTCATTCACATAAGTCGTAGATAAATTTAAAGATGCGTTTACGTACCCAGGATTGATCTCCAGCGTTTTACGGTACGCTTTACGAGCGTCTTCATAATTCTCCTGCTCCATATTAATTACCCCAATATTATAATGGAGATCGGGATTATCAGGAGCTACTGAAGCCGCTTCGGCCATAAGCACTTTAAATCTGTCCTTATCTCCCAATTTGTAATATAAATTGGCCTCATTTAAAATAAGATTTACATCATCGGGATTATCTGCCCTGGCATCTGAGAAAGCAGTTTTAGCTTTTTCGTCCTGACCAAGCTGAGAATAGATCAGAGCCATATTCTTTACAATTTCAGCTCTCTTAGAAGGAGTTTTCTCATCAATAGGATTTGTGTATGATCCGGACTTTACCATCAAGTCGCGCTGAACTTTGTCCATTTCCTCCACTTCCCCAGTTTCGTTATTAGTAGCCTTATATACCATACCACTACCTTCATATCCAATATTCTTGAGCTCCTCGTAGTAATTCAAAGCCATTTCGTAATGCCCCCCGTTTACAGCACTACTTGCAGCAAAGTACAGGTATGATGTGTCTTTAGGGCTAATAGCGTAACTCATATAGAGTTTTTCCGCGGCTTCCTTGAACTTTTTGTTTTGATTGTCATCAACAGCCGAATTAACAAGGTCTGCAGTTAATGCAGCAATCCTCTGCTTGGTTTCACTGCTATACTTGGCTTTACCAGATTGTTCTTCAGTGCTGATCACCTTATTAAAACTATCAACCGCTTCCTGAAAGGCACTGTCATCTCCTTTATTGGCAAGATCGGCATAAACCTTTCCGCGAAGAAAATAATACTGTGTCTGAATTCTGGCATCTGCCCCACTGATGGAACCTGCTATACTTTCCAAAGTGGTCTTTGCAGCAGCAGACTGTCCTTCTTTAAGGGCTTTCTCCACTTCTTTCAATTCTGCTTTTTGAGAAAATCCGGCTATGCTGAAGACCATAGCCAGCATGATTAAAAATTTAGTCTTCATTGTAAAATTAAATTTATATTAGTGTTTATTAATTTATTCCTTGGAATCCTTGTTTTCCGGACTATCATTATCAAGAGCCGTGCCATCTTCCGTATTAACTTCAATATTCATGATATCAGTATCATCTACGTCATCTTCATCTTTCATTACTTTCGCCACCGCAGCAATAGAGTCATTTCCTTTGAGGTTAATCAGTTTCACTCCTTGAGTTGCTCGTCCCATGGTCCTCAAATCGTCCACGCTCATTCGTATAGCGATACCCGATTTATTAATGATCATCAAATCATCCGAATCTGAAACGCTTTTTATGGCTACCAGGCCACCGGTCTTATCCGTAATGGAAATGGTTTTGACACCTTTTCCACCTCTGTTGGTAGTCCTGTAGTCCTCAATACTTGATCTCTTTCCAAATCCATTCTCGGAAACCACCAGGATTTCTTCGTCAAAATTATGTACGGACACCATCCCGATGACCTCATCATCCGGACTGGCCAGCGTAATTCCTCTTACTCCCGAAGCACTACGCCCCATTGGTCTGGTTTTACTTTCCTCGAACCTGATTGCTTTTCCTGATTTTAGTCCCAGGAATATCTGACTGGTACCCGTAGTAAGTTTTGCTTCCAGCAATTCATCACCTTCCCTAATGCCTATGGCAATAATGCCATTCTGGCGGGGTCTGGAATATTGTTCCAGGGACGTCTTTTTAACAGTGCCCTTCTTGGTAGCCATAATTACGTAGTGGCTGTTTACGTATTCCTCATCTTTAAGGTCCTGGGTACAGATAAAGGCCTTAACCTTGTCGTCCTGTTCAATATTGATCAGGTTTTGAATAGCCCTTCCCTTTGAGGTTCTGCTGCCTTCCGGGATCTCGTAGACACGCATCCAGAAACACTTTCCTTTTTGAGTAAAGAAAAGCATATACTGATGGTTGGTTCCTACAAAGAGGTGCTCCAGAAAATCTTCCTGTCTGGTCGATGAAGCTTTTTGTCCTACCCCTCCCCTATGCTGGGTTTTATATTCGGTTAACGGGGTTCTTTTAATATATCCTGCATGACTGATAGTGATAACCACCTGTTCATCTGGGATCATATCTTCAATACTGAGGTCCCCTCCTGCAAAATTGATTTCAGACCTGCGAACATCCCCGTATTTTTCCTTTACATCAAGAAGCTCATCCTTAATGATTTGCATCCTGCGGTCTTTATTGGCCAGGATATCCTTAAGGTCTGCTATCGTTTTAATGATCTCGTCATATTCGTTACGCAACTTATCCTGTTCCAGACCTGTAAGTTGTCGTAATCGCATTTCAACGATAGCCTTGGATTGGATTTCGGTTAATTTAAACCGCTCCATAAGATTTTCCCGCGCCTGTTCCGCATTAGATGATGCCCTGATTATTGCAATCACTTCGTCAATATTGTCTGACGCTATGATTAACCCTTCAAGGATATGAGCGCGGTCTTCTGCTTTTTTCAACTCATACTTTGTTCGCCTCACCACAACCTCATGGCGATGGTTTACAAAGTGATGAATTATCTCTTTAAGGTTCAGCAGTTTTGGACGCCCGCTAACAAGGGCAATATTGTTTACGCTAAAAGAAGACTGCAGCGCTGTGTACTTGTATAAGGTGTTTAGAACGATATTCGGAATAGCATCTCTTTTAAGGATGTAGACAATTCGCATCCCATTTCTATCCGATTCATCCCTGATTGTGGAGATGCCTTCAATCTTCTTATCATTGACAAGGTCAGCAGTTTTCTTGATCATATCTGCCTTGTTCACCTGAAAAGGAATCTCGGTAACAATAATGCACTCCCTGCCCTGCACTTCTTCAAAAGTGGCTTTGGCACGCATTACAACTTTACCTTTACCAGTCTCAAATGCATCCTTCACACCTTCGTATCCGTAAATGATTCCTCCGGTAGGGAAATCAGGAGCCTTAATATATTGCATCAGCTCTTCCAGCTCGATATTTCTGTTATCG
>CBDUAW010000048.1:0-10475 GCA_965365215.1 uncultured Eudoraea sp.
ATTGCTGGAAAAGAGGAATTTGAAGTAACGGAGGGGCAAATCCTTCTCGATGGGGAAGATCTTGAAGATACGGCCCCTGAAGAAAGGGCACATAAAGGTATTTTTCTGTCGTTCCAGTATCCTGTGGAGATTCCCGGGGTTACCGTGACCAATTTTATGAAAACGGCGATAAATGAATCGAGAAAGGCAAGGGGGCAGGAAGAAATGCCAGCAAACAAGATGCTGAAAAAGATAAGGGAGAAGGCAGAATTATTGGAAATAGACCGCAAATTCCTATCCCGATCCCTGAATGAGGGGTTTTCGGGGGGAGAAAAGAAGCGGAATGAAATTTTTCAGTTAGCGATGCTCGAACCCAAACTGGCTATTCTCGATGAAACCGATTCCGGGTTGGATATTGATGCTTTGCGGATTGTTGCCAATGGGGTAAACAAACTAAGGAGTAAGGATAATGCAGTAATCGTAATAACGCATTACCAGAGATTGTTAGAATATATTGTGCCAGACTTTGTCCATGTGCTACACGAAGGAAAGATTGTTAAGTCGGGCAAAAAAGAACTGGCCCTCGAATTGGAGGACAAGGGGTACGACTGGATTAAAAACGGAACGCTGGTATAAAAGGAAGTTTGGATTGCCTGGCGTAAACCAGGGAGCAACTATAGCTAAAGAGATACTGAAAATGGATTTAAAAGAAAAACTAATTTCCTCCTTCATGGCTTTTGAGAACAAGGTTGATGTTGATCATCCTGTTCATGATATCCGCTCTGAGGCAATGAAGAACTTTGAGAACAAGGGGTTTCCTAACAAGAAAGAGGAAGCCTGGAAATATACATCGCTCAAAAAACTGGAAAAAACGAACTTCAGTATTTTTCCAAAAAAGGCTAATGCGCTTGAGTACAAGGATGTAAAAAAGTATTTTCTTCATGAAATTGACACCTACAAAATCGTTTTCATAGATGGGGTATACAGTTCCTATCTTTCGGAAACCACCCATGATGGCGTAGATGTATGCCTTATGAGTGCGGCTTTGACGAAGCCAATGTACAAGCCGATTATTGATATCTATTTTAATCAGGTGGCGTCTAAGGACGAATCCTTAACATCCCTCAATACGGCGTTCAGTAAGGAAGGAGCCTTTATCTATATCCCTAAGGGAAAGACGCCAATTAAGCCTATTGAGATCATTCATTTTGCAACCGGAAATGAGGCGGCACTTTTATTGCAACCCAGAAACCTTATTGTGGCAGAGGAAAATTCAGAATTACAAGTTATTGAAAGACACCAAAGTCTCACCGAAAATGAGACCCTTACGAATTGTGTAACTGAAATATTTGCGGCCCAAAATGCAATAGTGGACTATTACAAAGTTCAAAACGACAGTAATTCCGCTTCCCTTATAGATAATACCTATATAGCGCAAAAAGATAAAAGTGTGGTGAAGGTACATACCTTCTCATTTGGGGGGAAACTAACACGGAATAATCTCAATTTTTACCAGAATGGGCAATATGTGGATTCAACAATGAAAGGGGTGACTATCATTGGGGAAAAACAGCATGTAGACCATCACACTCTGGTGCATCATCAGGAGCCCAACTGTGATAGTCATCAGGATTACAAGGGGATTTACGGTGAAAAAGCTACAGGAGTATTTAACGGGAAGATTATTGTGGACAAAATTGCCCAAAAGACCAATGCGTTTCAGCAGAACAACAACATTCTTATCAGCGACAAGGCTACCATCAACACCAAACCTCAATTGGAAATATTTGCTGACGATGTAAAGTGTTCCCACGGATGTACTATTGGACAATTGGATGATGAAGCGCTATTTTACCTTCAATCGCGCGGAATACCCAAAAAAGAGGCAAGTGCCTTGTTAATGTATGCTTTCGCCAACAATGTCCTGGAGAGTGTGCGCCTCCCGGAATTAAAAAGCCGTATTAACAATCTTATTGCCGACAAGCTAGGGGTTCGTATGGGGTTTGATCTTTAGTACTGAGAGGCAAAATACCTGATAAATGCTCGAGACAAGTTTGGATATTGAAGCTATAAGAAGGGAATTCCCTATCCTTTCACGTGAGGTCCATGGGAGGCCCCTGGTCTACCTTGATAATGCCGCAACTTCCCAAACGCCAAAACCTGTAATTGATACTATAGTAGATTACTATTCCAGATACAATGCAAATATTCACCGCGGAGTGCATACATTATCGCAGGAAGCGACAGACGCCTATGAACAGTCTAGGCTACTTTTGCAAAAGCACTTTAACGCCAAAGAGCCCTATGAGATCATCTTCACTTCGGGAACCACACACAGCATAAACCTTGTAGCGAATGGGTTTGCTTCTCTGTTGAAGGCAGGTGATGAACTCCTTGTATCGGCTATGGAACACCATTCCAATATTGTTCCCTGGCAAATGCTCTGTGAAAAGACGGGGGCCGTCCTAAAGGTAATTCCCATGAATTCAGATGGGGAATTGATTATGGACACCTATTATGAACTGCTAGGCGATAAAACAAAGGTTGTTTTTTGTAATCATGTTTCCAATGCCTTGGGAACTATCAATCCCATAAAAAATATTATTGATGCTGCACATAAGGTTGGGGCCGCTGTCCTGGTAGACGGGGCTCAGGCCGCACCACATTTAGTTGCAGATGTGCAGGCTTTGGATGTGGATTTTTACACCGTATCAGCGCACAAACTCTGCGGCCCTACGGGCATAGGCATGTTATATGGTAAAAAGGACTGGCTAAGGAAACTCCCGCCTTACCAAGGAGGAGGGGAAATGATAGCAGAAGTCACTTTCGAAAAAACCACCTATGCCGATCTTCCGCATAAATTTGAAGCCGGAACACCTAATATCTGCGGAGGAATTGCTTTCGGGGCTGCTATCAACTATTTAAATGATATAGGGTTTGATGCCATTGCGGAATATGAACACGAACTACTGGAATATGCCACAGAACAATTGTTATCTATAGAAGGACTTAAGATCTACGGAACGGCCACCAATAAAACCTCCGTGATATCCTTCAATGTAGAAGGTATACATCCCTATGATATAGGAACCTTGCTCGATAAAATGGGAATTGCCGTCCGCACCGGACACCATTGCGCTCAACCTATAATGGATTACTATCAGATTCCCGGAACTGTTAGAGCCAGTTTTAGTTTTTATAATACCAAAGGTGAAGTAGACATTTTGATAGCAGGCATACAGAAAGCTCTTCAAATGTTGCAATAAGTCTTGTCCATTTTTATTTCATTCTTAATTATAGGAATATCCCTACAATTCCTTTTATCGAAAATTCTTAACAATTCCTTAAAACTTTGTTAAAAAGAGGTATATTCAGCTCCATTATTAACCATTAAACTCAATTTTTTTATGAAAAAAGTGTACTTCATTGGTGCAATTGTATCAATGTTTCTAATCTCCTGTGAGAAAGAACAGAACGAGATGAATCTGTCAGAAACCCAGGAAATTCAAGTAGATATGAGCGACTTTTATGTCTACACCGATGAACTTGATGATATAGCCTCAAAAGGTCCTTCGGGAAAAATTTGCGGTTCTATGAAAGTTCTAAATGCCAAACTAAAATCTAATCCTGGCTTGGAAAAACGCATGTTTGATATAGAAAAACACTCCAGGTTGTTTATTGCATCAAAAAAGCCTGACAATCCAGGCAATGGCGGTGGAGGATCCGGTGGAGGCGGTGAGGAACCGCCCGTAGATGACGGCCTTGGGGTGATAAACATCCCTGTAGTGGTTCACGTTATATACAATAATGCTAATGAAAATATCAGTGACAACCAGATTAATTCTCAGATAGGAATATTGAATGATGATTTCAATGCAGCTAACAATGATGTAAATCTTGTTCCAGGGGATTTTTCCTCTTTAGTAGCCGACTCAGATTTTAATTTCACGCTTTCTCAGGTGATACGTGTTTCTTCAAGCAGAACTTCCTGGGGCACGAACGATGCGATGAAATTTTCGTCGAATGGTGGTTCTGATGCTGTTAGCCCGGCAACACATCTTAATATCTGGGTGTGTAATATTGGTGGAGGCATCTTAGGATATGCCCAATTCCCTGGAGGTAGTGCCTCTACCGATGGGATTGTGGTATCTCCACAATATTTCGGAAATACAGGATTTGTTGCTGCCCCATTTGACGAGGGCAGAACCACTACCCATGAGGTAGGACATTGGTTAAATCTAAGGCATATTTGGGGAGATGGCCGATGTAATCGAGATGACTTTGTTTCAGATACCCCTAAATCTGACCGACCTAATTATGGATGTCCTTCTTTTCCAACCGTGCATTGCAGGTCTACGGATATGACCATGAATTATATGGACTATGTGGATGATGCTTGTATGTATATGTTCTCAGAAGGTCAAAAACAAAGAATGCGGGCAATTTTTACCCCTGGAGGTCCCAGAGAAAGTTTTATAAATTAATTCATCATTAAATATTTAAAAGGCGCCATATCGGCGCCTTTTTTGTTATTTTATTAAATAGAACAAAAAATTGCCAATGAAATCCTTAGCAATAGTTGTGTTTAGCTTATTACAATTTAATAGTTGTAATCAAAAAATCAGTTCACAAGAGGGAATCCAAAAAGTTATTTATGAGGCCTCCACGCGAGGATTCTTTTATCATATAGAAATTAACAAAGTTGAGATATCAGTACAAAAAGAGCGTAATAGTAGCAATACATATAAAAGACCAATAAAAATGGAAGAGTGGAATTCTTTATTAGCAGAAATGAACAACATTAACCTTGAAAAACTGGCTGAAATGGAAACCTCAGTGGTTGAAAGTACGTCTGATAGAGCAGCCATTGCAGAACTCTTAATACATACAGATAAGGAAGCGTATTCTACTTCTACATTTGATCATGGTATTCCGCCTGAAAAATTAAAACCATTGATTGTTAAAATACTGGCATTGGCAGAAACTGTTGAATGACAGTTTTACTTATCGTATTTTTGTCAAAAAGTATTTATGACCATAGCAGAAAACCAGGCGGAAATTGTTGAGGAGTTCTCCATGTTTGACGATTGGATGCAACGGTATGAATATATGATAGAGCTAGGAAAGTCACTGCCCTTAATTTCAGAGGAATACAAAACAGATGACAATATCATTAAGGGTTGTCAGAGCAAAGTTTGGGTCCATGCGGAATTGGAAGGAGATAAACTGGTTTTTACCGCAGATAGCGATGCCATAATCACCAAGGGTATCATAGCCATCTTGATCCGGGCTTTCAGTGATCAAAAACCCAAGGATATTATTGAAGCCGATACAGCTTTTATTGATGAAATTGGCCTTAAGGAACATTTATCGCCAACCAGAGCCAACGGCTTGGTGAGTATGATTAAGCAATTGAAAATGTACGCCATTGCTTACCAGACGCAGTTAAACTAAATTTTATTTAGCTTTTATGAATGATACTAAAATAAATACGCAAGAACTGGGGGAGAAGATTGTAGGGGTACTTAAGACCATCTACGATCCTGAAATACCGGTAGATATATATGAACTGGGGTTAATTTATGATGTTTTTGTAAATGAAGACCAGGACGTAAAGATTTTGATGACCCTTACATCCCCGAATTGTCCGGTAGCTGAATCTTTACCGGTAGAGGTGGAAGAAAAAGTGAAGTCATTGGATCTGGTCAATGGGGCAGAGGTTGAAATTACTTTTGACCCACCCTGGACGCAGGATTTAATGAGCGAGGAAGCGAAACTGGAATTAGGACTTCTGTAAGCAGCAATTTTAAAAGGAAAACCTTCATGGCTGATATTGTAAATAGAGTGGCCCAAAGCGCATTGGTTACCTTAGACCTGGAGGATTATTATCCTGAAGGCCCCAGGAAGACACTGGATATAAAGGATTGGCTGTTTGAAGGATTCATTTTAAAGGAAAAAGAATTTAGGCAGTATGTAGAAGAGCACAATTGGTCCCAATATGAGGATGCTTATGTGGCTATAGGTTGTTCCACAGAGGCTATTGTCCCGGGATGGGCATATATGTTAATAAGCTCCCGAATAAGCTCTTACAGCAAAAGGGTTGTGAAAGGGGATCTGGAGGATCTGGAAACTGCCATTTTTCAAAAGGTCATTGCAGATCTCGACGTATCTGAATTTCGAGATAAACCCGTTATTATAAAAGGTTGCACCAACAAACCAATTCCGGAAAATGCCTACATCTGGGCAACCGAGAAGATTCAAACAGTTGCTAAAAGCGTAATGTACGGGGAGGCCTGTTCCTCGGTTCCTATCTATAAAAGAAATCGTGTTAATAAGTAGTGTTGGTTATCAACAATTTATATATTTGACGTTGATAAATTGTTTATAAACACTATGAATTATGAAAAAATTAATCATTGCCTTTTTGGCTTTGGGGGCGGTTTCAATTGGTTTTGCCCAGACCGAAGAAGAATTAAAAGCCCAGCAGGGGGTAAAGAAAGACTCTATCGCGGCTATTCAGGGCAGGGTTGATGCCTTACAAGCCCAGATTGATGCCCTTCCGGGATGGAAAATCGGGGCTTTTGGAACAATTGGAGGGAACTTTTCCAATTTTAACAATTGGTATGCCCAGGGCTTTCCAAATAACTCTTCCGGAAATATAGGATTCACTGTGAATGCCTTTGCCAATTTAAAACAAGAGAAATTCTTCTGGAGAAATGCGGCCAATGTAAACCTGAGTTGGGTGAAATTAGATGATGAGGACGACCCAAATGATCCGGAAGGCTTTAGAGAAGCCACGGATGTTTTTAATATCACCTCCTTATACGGTCGGAATATCAGCAGCAAACTCGCTATTTCTGCTCTGGGGGAATACAGGACTACCATTCTAAGTAATTTCAATGATCCCGGTTACTTAGATTTGGGAACAGGGATTACCTGGACCCCGGTAACAGATCTTATTGTGGTAATTCATCCCCTGAACTACAATTTTGTTTTTAGTAAGGCAGATAACATCTTCGATTCTTCGATGGGGGCAAAGATCGTTGCCGATTACACCCGGAGTATTGGGGCCGTAAACCTGAAATCCAATTTATCTATGTTCCAGAGTTATAAGGATTCTAATTTGTCTAACTGGACCTGGACCAATTCCTTCAGCTATACCCTGTGGAAAATGATAGGGGTAGGTTTTGAATTCGGCCTAAGGAATAATAAGCAAGAGGCATTAAACTATGCTATCAACACCCTCGGTGATACAGGAGCTACCTTTGATAACGTGGATAATGACCTACAGACTTATTGGACCCTGGGGCTTAGTTACAAACTATAATTTTGACGCAAAACTTTAAAGAGAAAACCCTGACAATCGTCAGGGTTTTTTCCTAATAAGTAGGGTTCTGTAAAATTGGGTTAGGTTATCCTTAGCATTAAATGTTAAGTGCAAATTTGGGGTAAACACTTAATCTTAATCTATGAACCAAAGATAAGGAGGCCTCTCAATTCATTCCGAATTTATGTTGTGAAGCCGCTTTTTTTTGTTGCGAAAAATACAAGAGGTCAATTTTAACGATGAACTACCTGTTTTAAAAAGGTCAATTCAATATTCATCCAGGTTTTCAGGATATAAAAAGTTGTTGTAAGGGAATCTGCTCACATGAATGTTCCTTACCGCATGGTAAACACTTTTACGGAATTCTTCAAGGTTCTCTTTATTTAAGGCCGATATGAACAGGGCATCCCCATTCATTTGCTTCATCCAGGTCTTTCTCCAGTCGGCCAGACTAAAATGCCTTGCAGTCCTTACCGTAACAAGATCATCCTCATCCAGTTCCTCTGCCTTATAAAGGTCAATCTTGTTAAATACCATAATGGTTTTCTTATCGCCACATCCAATTTCTTGCAATATCTGATTTACGGAAGCGATATGATCTTCGAAGTTGGGATGTGAAATGTCTACTACATGCAGGAGAAGATCTGCCTCTCTAACCTCATCGAGCGTACTTTTAAAGCTTTCCACCAGTTGGGTGGGAAGTTTGCGGATAAAGCCAACTGTATCTGAAAGCAGAAAGGGCAGATTCCCCAAAACTACTTTTCTGACCGTAGTGTCTAAGGTTGCGAATAACTTGTTCTCCGCAAAAACCGTGCTTTTGCTAATGACATTCATAAGGGTAGACTTGCCAACATTGGTATACCCTACAAGGGCCACCCTTACCAGGGCACCTCTGTTTCCCCGCTGGGTTTCCATTTGCTTATCAATCTTGGTTAACTTTTTCTTCAACAGGGAAATCCGGTCACGGACTATCCTGCGGTCTGTCTCTATTTCGGTCTCCCCCGGACCGCGCATTCCAATACCACCCCTTTGCCTTTCCAAGTGAGTCCACAATCCGGTTAAACGCGGAAGCAAATACTCGTATTGGGCCAGTTCTACCTGCGTCCGAGCATAACTGGTCTTGGCCCGCTGGGCAAAAATATCCAGGATGAGCCCTGTCCGGTCCAGCACTTTACAACGCAATTGTTTTTCGATATTTCTTTGCTGTACCGGAGATAGTTCATCATCAAAAATAACAGCTCCAATTTCGTTGTCCTTGACAAACTGTTCTACTTCCTCCAGTTTACCGCTGCCGATAAAGGTTTTGGGATTAGGGATATCTATCCGCTGAGTAAACCTTTTAATCACTTCCCCTCCGGCGGTATAGGTAAGGAATTCCAGTTCATCCAGATATTCCGAAACTTTTTCAGCATCCTGTTTCTGGTCTAGCACCCCAATAAGGACTGCTTTTTCGTATTCAATGTTCTTTTTCTCTAACATCTTTACCTTTCTGCTACAAATTTAAGCATTACGTTGCTGTGATTTTCTATTTTTAGGATCTCATCCACTACAAAGGAGTATATGTTATTTTCAAATCAGCGGAGGAAAAGGGATTGTCATACCGTAGCATTTTACAATCTAGAGAACATTTTTGACCTCAAAGACGACCCCAACACCCTTGATGATGATTATACGCCTGAGGGTAGAAAAAAATGGACTCTGAAACGCTATAGAAAGAAACTTGCGAATCTGGCGAGGACCATATATTCCCTTGGTAAAAAGAAAGGCCATAAAGGGCCGGTGATCATTGGGGTGGCAGAAGTGGAGAACAAAATGGTAGTGGAGGATCTACTCCAGTCTAAGCCCCTGAACAAACTGTCTTACGGATATGTGCATCACGATTCTCCTGATGAAAGGGGAATTGATACTGCACTGCTATATGACCCCAGGTATTTTGAGGTGCTGCACTCAGAGCCTATCCCGCTTTTGGTTTATACCCCGGAGGGGGAACGAGATTTCACCAGGGATATCCTTTATGTATACGGAAGACTCAATGGAGAGGAGTTTCACATTTTTGTAAACCACTGGCCTTCAAGAAGAAACGGGGACCAGGAAACCGAGTATAAGAGAATCGAGGCCGCGCAAACCCTTTCGGCCTATATGGATACAATTCGCGAGAACCATCAGAATCCTCATTTTATTGTAATGGGCGATTTTAATGATGGCCCCAAAGCCAAAAGCGTACAGGAGTTAATGCGCACACAATCCCTTTACAATCCAATGGAGAAATTGATAACTCCAGAACGTGGCAGCGCTAATTATAAAAGAAGCTGGTCCCTTTTTGATCAGATTATGATTTCAGACAATTTATTTGATTACAGGCCCGGCTCACACAGTTTTACCTATGCCGACATTTTTGATGCCTACTTCCTTACGGAATGGAAAGGTAAATACCAGGGTAACCCCTTTAGAACATATGTTGGCAAAAAATATTTAGGGGGGTATTCCGATCACTTCCCGGTTTATATTCAGCTCACTTATCACGCTTAAATAAAGATTTTCTAAACGTGCATTATTTCTGTCTCCTTCAGTAAAGGGTCGTTTCGCAATCGGAGAAAGATCTGTGCTACGGTCACTACATCCATTTCGCAATAGTCAACAATACGTTCTAAATCCTGATCTTCATAATAGACCTGGCGCACCATGCTTCCGTCTATATCTTCTTTCGGGGAAGGTATATCCAGGATATTTGCCATAAGCTTCAGGGATGTGTAATGTTTGTAATCCCCGAACTTCCAAAGCTCCATAGTGTCTATATGTGGCACCTCCCAGGGTTTTTTGCCAAATAAATCCAGTTTATAAGGTAGTGCAATCCCATTAATGACCATTCTCCTGGCTATGTAGGGAAAGTCAAACTCCTTCCCATTGTGGGCACATAGCAAATGAGGCCCTCTGCTGAAATGCGCATTCAGCAGCTGTTTAAATTCTTTCAGAATTTTGGATTCGCCTCCCGAAAAACTCTTTATCCTGAACAAGCGGTTGGAGTCCTTCAGATAAAAATATCAAAAAGGGCATTTTAAGAAATTAAAATCTGCCGGCCTTGATACAATAATTCCATCATTTTTCCTGAAATTTTCCCCATTGCAAACATTACCAAACAGGCAAACTGAACACATCAACAACTTCACCA
>CBDUAW010000049.1:0-10391 GCA_965365215.1 uncultured Eudoraea sp.
CTTATCATCGCTTTTCTATTTTTATATGATTTCAGCTTTTTCTGGGTTATGGTATTCAATATGTACACCATCTTGTTTTTATTTATTATTAGGTTTACCATAAAGGTATGGCAATTTAAAACCGCGATGGCTCATGAAGAATAGTATCAAGATCAACAGGGCCAAGTGTAACCTAACACAGGCCGACCTGGCCCAACGGGTAATGGTTAGCAGGCAGACTATTAACGCCATTGAATTGGGAAAGTATGCTCCTTCAACGGTTTTGTCGCTCAAACTCTCGGCAATTTTCGAGGTTGCGGTAAACGAATTATTTGAACTAGAGGCTTCAGATTGGGAATAAAAAAACGCTTTCCTTTTGGAAAGCGTTTTTTTATGTAATTAGTATACAATTAGTTCCCCAGGGCAACACGCTCAAAGCCAGTAATTTCTAAGTTGTTATCTACTGATTTAACGTACTGAGATACACTTTGTTTGCTGTCCTTAATAAAGGCTTGATTTACCAGGGTATTGTCTTTAAAAAACCTCTTAAGTTTCCCTTTGGCAATGTTATCGAGCATTGCTTCAGGTTTCCCTTCCTGGCGTAATTGATCTTTGGCTATCTCAATTTCTTTGTCGATAATGCTTTGGTCAACACCTTCTTCGTTTAATGCAACCGGGTTCATTGCTGCAGCTTGCATTGCTACATCCTTAGCCGCTGCTGGAGCTCCATCTACAGCGGCCGACAGGCCAACCAAGGTTGCAATTTTATTTCCTGCATGGATATAAGATCCAACAAAGGGGGCATTTAATTTTCTGAAGCCACCTATTTCGATCTTCTCACCTATAACCCCGGTTTGTTCCGTAAGTTTTTCCTGAACACTTAAACCATTGAAACTGGCATTTAGGAATGAATCCTTATCGTCATAGTTCAATGCCAATTCGGCCAGGTCATTCGCAAGCGCTACAAAGCTATCGTTCTTGGCAACAAAATCAGTTTCGCAGTTCAATGAAATAATTACTCCTGTAGTATTGTCTCCACTTACTTTAGCGATTGCTGCGCCCTCAGAGGAGTCTCTATCAGCCCTCTTTGCAGCAACTTTCTGACCCTTTTTCCGTAAGATCTCAATTGCTTTGTCAAAATCTCCTTCTGCTTCTACCAAGGCATTTTTGCAGTCCATCATCCCTGCTCCGGTAGTTTTTCTTAGTTTATTTACCTCTGATGCGGTAATCTTTACCATTTCTTAGTCTGTTTTAATTCTAGTAATACTATTAATTCTATTAGAAAAGCCAGCAGGGGTTTATTCCACTCCTGCTTTAGCTTTGTCTTGCCATTCTTTTAATTCATCCCACTTTCCGTCTGCTGCCATTTTAGCCTGTTTTGGCCAGGATGTAGGATCCAAATGAGCCATTCTTGAACTTGCCTCAGTAAGGATTTCTTTTATTTGATCTGGCTTGGCTTTGGATAGCTTTTCGAAGGAATCAATACCGGCATTGGCCAATGCCTCTGCACCTTTTGGTCCTATCCCTTCAATTTTTGTCAGATCAACTGCTTCGGTTTTAGCCGTTTTCTTGGGAGCAGACTTTTTCTCAGGTTTTGCTTCCTCCTTTTTCTCCGCAACTGCTTCTTCGGCGACTTTTTTAACCTCCTCCTTAGGTGCGGGTACTTCTTCTTTAGTTGCGGCTGCAGCCGTATCTTTCTTCTTAGCTGTATCTTCGCCTTCAGATTCAGCTTGTTTTTCAGACTTGCGTTCTGCTAATCCTTCTGCAACAGCATCCGTAACATGGCCCATGATGATATCGATAGATTTTGAAGCGTCATCATTGGATGGAATTACAAAGTCAATAGCCCTGGGATCGCAATTGGTATCTACCATTGCAAAAATGGGGATATTCAATTTTTGTGCTTCCTTAACAGCAATGTGTTCTCTCATTACATCCACAACAAAAAGGGCTCCCGGCAAACGGGTCATATCCGCAATGCTCCCGAGGTTCTTTTCAAGTTTCGCACGTAATCGATCTACCTGCAAACGTTCTTTTTTGGAAAGGGTATTGAAGGTGCCATCCTTTTTCATGCGGTCAATTGAGGCCATTTTCTTTACGGCCTTTCTAATTGTCACAAAATTGGTCAACATTCCACCAGGCCAGCGTTCTGTGATATAAGGCATATTTACATTAGATACCTTAGTTGCAACGATATCTTTCGCCTGTTTCTTTGTTGCTACAAAAAGAATCTTTCTGCCCGAGGCAGCAATTTTTTTGAGAGCCTCACCGGCCTCCTCTAATTTTGCTACGGTTTTGTAGAGATTGATTACGTGAATCCCATTGCGCTCCATGTAGATATAAGGAGCCATATTTGGATTCCATTTTCTTGTGAGGTGTCCAAAATGCACCCCTGCTTCTAATAAGTCTTTAACTTCAGCTTTTTTTGCCATTTTTAATTTAGTTTACGTTCTGTTGAATTAGCAATGCCCGAGTGGTAATCGTTTCCGATAGCCTCTTGCATTTAGATGCTAAACTAAAATTCTCCCGAGTCGGTGCCACAACTCTTCTGCGTTTTACGCAATGGCCGCTGGCCGTACTTCAGGAATTTAATTGTCTTCTTTACAAAGACTTTCAAGGAACTTGGTTACGCTACCTCTATTAAGTGGTAGCTAATAATAATTCTAATCTTATCGTTTCGAGAACTGGAACTTCTTCCGTGCTTTTTTCTGCCCGAATTTTTTACGTTCCACCATTCTTGGATCTCTGGTAAGCAATCCCTCAGGTTTAAGGACTTGTCGGTTTTCCTCGTCCATTTCACATAACGCTCTTGAAAGTGCTAACCTAACAGCTTCTGCCTGTCCGGTTATACCACCACCATATACGTTAATATTTACATCAAAATTTCCCTCTGTATTGGTCAATGCAAATGGTTGCATAACTTTATACTGTAAAGTAGGAGTAGGGAAGTACGCGTTGAACTCACGTTTGTTCACTGTAATTTTACCTTTTCCTTCGGATACATATACCCGGGCTACTGCGGTTTTTCTCCTTCCAATTTTATGAATTACCTCCATTATTTAAGGTCATTTAAATTAATTGCCTTTGGTTTCTGTGCTTCCTGGTCGTGTTGTGTTCCCACATAGACACGTAAGTTGCGGAACATTTCTGCTCCAAGCTTGTTTTTAGGGAGCATGCCTTTCACCGCCTTCTCAATAAGAGTTTCAGGATTTTTATCAAACACTTCCTGCGCAGTACGGGTTCTTTGTCCGCCTGGGTAACCAGTGTACCGAATGTATTCTTTATCTGTCCATTTGTTTCCTGTTAAGACAATCTTATCTGCATTGATAACAACAACATTGTCTCCACAGTCAACATGGGGAGTGAAATTGGTTTTGTGTTTCCCTCTTAATAATTTGGCAACTTTAGATGCAAGCCTGCCCAGGTGTTGCCCTTCGGCATCAACCAGTAACCACTGCTTGTCTACAGTAGCCTTATTGGCAGAAATCGTTTTGTAGCTAAGTGTATCCACTACTTTATATTTAAAATATTAAACACTTCTATCCCGATTAACGGGCTGCAAATGTACAATTATTAAGTTGAAATACAAATGGTTGTTCTTCATTATTTTTTCAAATTTTTGTATGAATCCCGGACAGGAATTCTTTTTGTTAAAAAAACCTTAAAAAACAGGTATTGGTGTAACGCCTTCCTCAAAAAGAAGTCTTTAATTGGAACACCGCAACAGCCTATCCATTTATGAATTTGAAACAACTGGCCATCCTTTTGCTTTCCTTGCTATCGGCCTCGCTTTACGCACAGGATTCGGTTCCTGTTGTTCCCAAAAAGATATATACAACAAAAAGTATAGGGACCGCATTGACACCTGTTATTGATGGCGTCCCAGATGAGACGGTCTGGGATACGGTAGATTGGGGGGGCGACTACGTAGAATTTCAGCCAGATGAGAACACTGCCCCCAGCGTGGAAACTAAATTTAAAATCCTTTACGACGCTAAAAATCTATATGTGGCATTCTGGTGTTATGACCCTGAACCCGACAAAATTGAACGAAGGCTTTCCAGGCGTGATGGTTTTTCAGGAGATTGGGTAGAGATCAATATTGATAGTTATTTTGACAAGAGAACTTCTTTTTCCTTTACAGTTACAGCTGCTGGCGTGAAGGGGGATGAATTTGTATCTAACAACGGAAATAATTGGGACGACAGCTGGAACCCTATTTGGTATACCAAATCCAGTATTGGTGAAGAGGGCTGGACAGCCGAGATGCGAATACCCCTAAGTCAATTAAAATTCAGTAAAGCAAAGAACCAGGTTTGGGGACTACAATCTACCAGAAGGTTTTTCAGGGAAGAAGAACGCTCCCTCTGGCAACGTAAACCTATAGATACTCCGGGATGGGTAAGCGAGTTTGGTGAATTACATGGTTTGATAGACCTGGAACCACAAAAACAAATGGAAATACAGCCCTATGCCCTGGCAAAGCTGGAAACTTATGAGGCTGAAGAAGGTAATCCGTTCCGGGATGGGAACGATAGTCATTTTACCGCCGGATTGGATGCAAAGATTGGTATCACTAATGACCTTACGCTCGATTTAACCATAAACCCTGATTTTGGACAGGTAGAAGCCGATCCATCCGCAATTGCACTTGATGGTTTTCAAATTTTCTTCCGGGAACAGCGGCCATTTTTTGTGGAGAATAAGAACATTTTCAATTTTAATATTTCCCGGTCAGAGGCCGGAAATACTTTTGGTTTTGACAATGTATTCTACTCCCGTAGAATTGGACGCAGCCCACAGGGTTTTCCTGATACTACTGATGGAGAATTCGTGGATCAGCCCGAGAATACGGCAATTCTGGGAGCTGCGAAATTCAGTGGAAAAACAAAAGACGGTTTGTCTATAGGAGTTTTGGAAAGTGTTACGGCCCGGAAATATGCCACCATTGACAATAATGGCCAGCGAAGAAGGGAAGTGGTAGAACCTCTCACCAACTATGTGGTAGGACGGATACAAGAAGACTACAATGACGGCGATACTTACTTTGGTGGGATCTTTACTGCAACCAACCGCGATGCCCTCACCGAAGATTTAGATTTTCTGCACAGATCCGCCTACACCGGGGGTTTTGACTTTAAGCACCAGTGGAATGACCGTGACTGGTATGTAGGCGGTAACCTGGTTTGGAGTCGCGTCCTGGGAAGTGAAGGTGCAATTCAAGGTACCCAGGAATCAATTACACATTTATTTCAACGGGTAGGAGCAGACTATCTGGAAGTTGATCCAAGCAGAACTTCACTAACCGGAACCGGTGGGAACATCCAATTAGGGAAAGTAGGTAACGGGCATTGGAAATTTGAGACAGGCGGAACTTGGCGTTCTCCTGAACTGGAACTGAATGATATAGGATTTCAAAGGCAGGCAGATGACCTGAGGCATTATACCTGGATAGGATATCAAACGCTAAAACCCGACAACACCTTCAGGCGCGTTGGAATAAACTATAATCATTGGAGTCACTGGGATTTTGGCGGGAACCATAACGGCTTGCAATTCAATACTAATAGCTGGCAGAATTGGAAAAACAATTGGTTTACAAATATTGGGTTCAATTATGAGCCTATTCAATATTCAAATTTTGCCCTCCGTGGGGGTCCACGACTCCGGCTTTCTCCGGGTTTTAGCTTTTGGAATGGAATAAATACCGATAACAGGAAAAAAGTGCGCTTTAATATATTTCAGAATGGGAGTAAGGCGGTTGATGATTCTTATAAAACCTATAGCATCAGATTCGGAGTTTCGTATCAACCTACGAATGCACTTCGCGTTTCGGCATTTCCTTCCTACCGGATCAATAATGACAAATTACAGTACATAAACAATATTGATACGGCAGACGGAGTTCGGTATCTCAATGGGGAAATAGAACAGAGAACATTAAGTATGTCGCTTAGATTAAACTATACCATTAATCCCAACCTCACCATTCAATATTGGGGGCAGCCCTTTATTTCCAGGGGAAGATATTCCAACTTTAAGCATGTAACCGATCCCCTCGCCAGGGATTTTAACGATCGTATTACCAACTATGACAATACGCAGCTCAGCTTACAGGATGGGACCTACAATGTTGATGAAAATGGGAATGGATTGGTTGATTTCAGCTTTGATGACCCCGATTTTTCCTTTGTTCAGTTCCGGTCTAACCTGGTAGTTCGGTGGGAATATATACCAGGTTCGGAAATATTTCTCGTATGGTCACAGGATATTTCTCAATCAGCAGACCCATCAGAAGGACTTATTCGCAGTTTGGGGGATAATATATTTGGCGATATAAAACCTCAGAATATCTTTCTGATCAAGGCTACATACAGATTCATACTATAATCTCCCGGACAATAAAATATACTATTCACACATATTTTTCGTTTTCCCCTTACTAATCCTACAATAACGAAATTATGACCTTACGTAAACTAAGCCTGTTACTCATAGCTGTAGCTGCTGTTTTTTCTTGCTCTTCAGACAAGGAAAATGTTGTGGACGAAAATAGCATTCTGGGTACCTGGGATTTAACAGCCCTGGAGATTGATGAAGCTACTGCCACAGATGATATGGAATTTGGACAGGACATTCTCGATTTTCTTACTGCACAACAGTGCTACATTGTGACCCTGACCTTTAATGAAGACCTAAGCGTAATTACAGAGAATTCTGCGGATTACCTACAGATAAATGTAAATCCTGGAGGAACTGGCTTAGATGTGCCCTGCCCAACGGAAAAGGATACGGATGCCAGCACCTATACTTTTGACGGGGAGGTTCTGACCTATATAGATGATAACCTGGAAACCGTAACGGTATCAATTGAGATCTCAGGGAATACCATGACCGTTAGTGCTATTGATCTGGGAATTGACAATTTTGACGATGGAGGGCAATTAATTTTTACAAAGAGATAATAATTTAATAAACTAATTAAGAAGCCCCTTCCGTGAAAGAAGGGGTTTTTTATTTTGCAATCAAAATCAATGTGCCTGGAGCCAATTACTGCCCTCGCCCAAATCAACAACCAAAGGAACGGCAAGCTCAAAGGCATTTTCCATCTCTGATTTGATCATTTTTTTCATTGCATCCAGTTCTGGTTTATAGACATCAAATACCAATTCATCATGAACCTGCAGCAACATTTTAGTCTTGTAGTTCCCTTCCGTTAATTTTTCATGAATACGGATCATTGCAATCTTGATGATATCGGCCGCACTTCCTTGTATGGGAGCGTTAACCGCGTTGCGTTCTGCAGCTCCTCGGACTACTGCATTACTTCCGTTAATGTCTTTCAAATATCGTCTTCTGCCCAATACAGTTTGGACATAGCCGTGTTCCCTGGCGAAATCGATCTGATCACTGATATAATTTCTAAGCTTAGGATAGGTCTTATAATAGGTGTCTATCAATTCCTTTGCTTCTGTCCTTGAGAGATCAGTCTGGTTACTGAGCCCAAAAGCCGATACGCCATAAATGATCCCAAAATTTACTGTTTTGGCATTCCCCCTTTGTTCCCTGGTCACCTCTTCAATCGGAACATTAAATACCTTGGAGGCTGTAGAGGCATGGATGTCTTCCCCATTTCTAAAGGCTTCAATCATAGTAGTTTCCTGGCTTAAGGCTGCTATGATCCGAAGTTCTATCTGAGAGTAATCTGCTGCAAGGAGTATATAATTCTCATCTCTTGGAATGAATGCTTTTCGTACTTGTCTGCCCCGCTCTGTTCGGATAGGAATGTTTTGCAGGTTGGGATTGTTGCTGCTTAATCGGCCAGTAGCCGCTACGGTTTGCATATAATCCGTATGGACCCTTCCGGTGCTTGGTTCAACCTGTTCGGGAAGTGCATCAACGTAAGTGCTTTTGAGTTTGGACAAGCCCCTGAACTCCAGAACATCTCGTATTATCTGGTAGTCTTTCGCCAAATAAGACAACACGTCTTCCGCAGTTGAATATTGCCCTGTTCTGGTTTTTTTGGGTTTTTCAACCAGTTTCATCTTGTTGAAAAGGATTTCGCCCAGTTGTTTTGGGGAGGCGATATTAAATTCTTCTCCTGCTTCCTCGTAAATCTTTTTTTCCAGTTTCCTGATGTCATTATCGAGCTCTTCCGAGAGATTCTTTAAAAAGCCTATATCAAGGTTTATTCCTTCCAACTCCATGGCAGCGAGCACCCTTAACAATGGAATTTCAATATCGTCAAATAATTTTCTTGTGTTGGCCGATTCCAGTTCCGGTGCAAAATGCTGTGCCAGTTGTAAGGTGATATCTGCATCTTCAACAGCGTATTCCGTTTGCTGTTCCAGAGGAACTTCCCTCATGCTTAACTGGTTTTTTCCTTTTTTCCCGATCAGATCTGAAATAGAGACCGGGGTATAGTTCAGATAAGTCTCTGAAAGAACGTCCATATTATGACGCATATCCGGGTTGATGAGGTAGTGCGCCAACATGGTGTCGAATAGTTTGCCTTTTACCGTAATGCCATATTTGTCCAGAACCTTAATATCGTATTTTAGGTTTTGCCCAACTTTTTCAATATCCTCATTTTCAAAAAACGGATTTAGTTGCGCAATGAGCTCTTCTGCGTTTTCTTTTTCCTCAGGGAAGGGCACGTAAAATCCTTTGCCAGCCTCCCAGGAAAAGGCAATACCTACTAATTCTGCAACCAGGGGATTTATAGAGGTAGTTTCCGTATCAAAACAGACGGTATTCTGGCTCATAAGATTCTGAAGGAATAATTTAAAGGCCATTCCCTTCCCAACACTTTGGTACACATGTGGTGTATCTTTTATAGTTGCTCTTCCTGAGCTTGCCTGTGGGGTTGCAGTAGTTCCTCCGTCATTCCCAAAAAGTGAAAACTGACCACTCCCGGCTACTTTAGAAGTACCATTGCTGCTGCTACTTGGAGCTGATTTTGATTCTTGTGGTTCCTCTTCACTGAAGAAAATTTTATGGAACTGGTCTTTAAGTCTCCGGAATTCCAGTACGTCAAAAATTTTCTGAACCTCTTCCTTGTCAGGAACGGAAAGTCTATAATCCTCTTCGTTAAACGTAACATCGCAGGTAATGCAGATGGTGGCCAATTTTTTGGATAATAGGCCAAGCTCGGCATTTTCTTCCACCTTCTCCTTTATTTTCCCTTTTAGCTTGTCTGTGTTTGCCAGCAAACCTTCCATGGTTCCGAACTGTTCAATAAACTTTTTGGCTGTTTTATCCCCTACTCCAGGTAAGCCGGGAATATTGTCACTGGCATCACCCATCATCCCCAAATAGTCCGTTACCTGTTCAGGGGTTTTAACCCCAAAACGCTGCTGTACCTCCGGAATACCCCATATTTCAATACCATTACCCATTCTTGCCGGGCGATACATAAAAATATTCTCTGAAACCAATTGTCCGAAATCCTTATCCGGGGTTACCATAAAAACCTCAAAATCTTCCTTCTCCGCTTGCTTTGCCAGGGTGCCAATCAAATCGTCAGCTTCAACGCCGGGGACTTCTACACTTGGAATATGCATTGCCTTTAAAAGGTCTTGTATGTATGGAACCGCAATTCGGATAGCATCTGGCGTTTCATCCCTGTTGGCTTTATAATCGGCAAAGAGTTCTGTACGTTCTGCACTACCATCCTTATCAAAACAAACGGCCAGGTGGTCTGGTTTTTCCCGTTTTATGACATCGAATAAGGAATTTACAAACCCCATAATTGCTGAAGTATCCATTCCTTTTGAGTTGATCCTGGGATTCTTGATCAAGGCGTAGTATCCTCTGAAAATAAGGGCATAGGCATCAAGAAGAAACAGTCTTTTTTTGTCGGCCATAATGATTTATCTTGAACAGGTTCAAAGCTACAAAGTTTAGTGCCTTAAATAAAACTATCAGCTTTTAATATGTGATTCGGAAGGGATGTTTAGGTGCCCTTCCCGGGAATACTTCCTATATGTAAATCCGGGTTGGATGCAATAAGATCCGGTCTCCCCTTTTTTATTCATAGCGATAAACCCAATTTGAAAATCCAGTTGGTTTTTGTTTTTTGCAATAATCCGCTTTACTCCCTCTTCACAAGCCTCCTGGGGAGATTTACCCTGGCGCATCAATTCTACGATTAAAAAACTACCCACGGTCCGCACAACTTCTTCTCCCACACCGGTTGCAGTAGCTCCACCAACTTCATTGTCTACAAAAAGGCCGGCGCCAATAATGGGCGAATCACCAACCCGACCACCAATCTTGTATGCCATTCCACTTGTGGTACAGGCTCCGGAAATACGGCCCTTATTGTCCATAGCAAGCATTCCTATGTTATCGTGATTTTCAATATTTATAACCGGGGCGTATTGGATGTTTTTTGCCATTCTTTCCATTCC
>CBDUAW010000050.1:0-10383 GCA_965365215.1 uncultured Eudoraea sp.
ATAACTTCATATGCCACTTATTTTCATTAACCTGCTATTTGCGAGTCGATTGTTATAACGGTAGTCAAACCCCTTAGTCTTATTTAAGAAGTTAAAAAACCCTTCAAAACTTTAAGGTAAAGGTCTATACCTTCATGGATCTCCTTGATATAAATATACTCATCTGCCGAATGTGATCTTGTACTGTCTCCCGGACCTAATTTGAGCGACTGGCATGACAAGGCGGCCTGGTCGGATAAGGTTGGGGATCCGTAGGTTTCCCTGCCTAATGAGACTCCTGATCTTACCAATGGATGATCAATGCTAATTGAAGATGAATTAAGCCTTAGAGATCTAGGCTTTAACTCACAAGGGGCTTCCTTTTGAAGGATAGCCACAATTTCTTCGTTGCTATAGCAGTCATTCACCCTGGCGTCTACTACCAAATCTATTTTGGCAGGGACCACATTGTGTTGCTTTCCTCCGTTGATCTGGGTAACTGTTAATTTTACCTCGCCCAAAACCTCGGATACCTTGTTAAACCTGAAATTTTTAAACCAGTTGAGGACTTCAATGCTGTTGTAAATGGCATTATCCCCATTGGGATGTGCCGCATGAGAAGGGGTTCCTTTTACAGAGCCATCGAACACGATTAATCCTTTTTCCGCAATTGCCAGGTTCATCAGCGTGGGTTCCCCCACTATGGCAACGTCAATTTCGGGCAGCTGCGGCAGGAGTCCGGCCAGACTGTTTAGTCCGGCGTTTTCCTCTTCCCCAGTTGCGGCAATGATGATATTGTGATTCAGGTTTTCCCAGTGATAAAAATACACAAAGGTTGCCAGTAAGGAAACCAGACTGCCACCGGCATCATTACTTCCCAGACCATATAGTTTACCACCTTCCACCACCGGAAGAAAAGGATCTCTGGTATAGGCCGAATTAGGTTTAACTGTATCGTGATGTGAATTTAACAAGAGGGTAGGTTTGCCGGGATCGAAATATTTATTCTTGGCATATACATTGTTCTTCTGCCTCTCAGAAGGAATAGTAAAAGCGTGAAGCCATTCTTCAATTGCCGCGGCAGTGGCATCTTCCTCGGTGGAAAAGGAGGGGATTGAAATCAATTGCTTTAGAAGATGGATAGCCTTCTCCGATAGTATCTCTATATTTTTCTTCATAGTGTAATGGTTGTGTACTCCTCATATTCGGGCTTCAGCATATCAATATTCCCAACGCAGACCCTGGAAACCCCACTTTGGAGGGCAGCAAAACAATTTTCCAGTTTTGGGAGCATTCCATCTGCTATACTTCCCTTAAGCAAAAGCTCCTTATAACGCTGGGGGTTTATATCCCGCACCAGCGAATTCATATTCCGAATATCCTGCAAAACACCTTTTTTTTCAAAACAGTAATAAAGCTGAACATCATAATCCATACTCAGACCCACGGCCAAAGCGGAAGCAATGGTATCTGCGTTGGTGTTCAATAACTGTCCCTCTGTGTCGTGAGTTAGTGCACAGAACACCGGGACCATGCCTGTTCCCAGAACACTTTTTAGCATGTCAGAATTGACAGCCTCAATATCTCCTACCCATCCAAAATCAATATCGTTTACAGGTCGTTTTATTGCCTGTATTAGATTGGCATCTGCCCCACTTAACCCAATGGCATTGCATCCCCTTTTTTGAAGCTGGGCGACGAGTGTTTTGTTGATCAGGCCGGCATATACCATTACCACAACTTCCAGGGTAGCGTTGTCCGTAATTCTTCGGCCATTGGTCAGAGCTGTTTTGACACCTAGTTTTTTACCGATGTCCGTGGCTCTTTTTCCACCGCCGTGTACCAGAATTTTTGGGCCCTTCAGGGAAGTAAAAAGGTCGAACAGTAATGAGAGTTGTTCCTTCTCCTCAATAACTTGTCCTCCAATTTTGACAATTGACAATACTTTTTTCATCTGGTCTATTTCTTATGGAATTCCAGGGATTCCAATATTTTTTTTAAAGCAATCTGGGCTGCATAGGTCCTGTTGTGTGCTTGTTGTATCACCAACGAATTGCTACTGTCCAGAACAGCATCTTCTACTACTACATTTCTTCGTACCGGGAGGCAGTGCATAAATTTGGCATTCCCTAGTTTGTCTTTAGTGATCATCCAATTACTGTCCTGTTGCAACACTTTTCCATAATCCCTATAGCTACACCAATTCTTAGCGTAAACGAAATCTGCCTCTTTAAGGGCTTTATGCTGATCATATACCACTTCGGTATTTCTGACAATTCTTGCATCTAATTCGTATCCCTCCGGATGACATACCACAAGGTCTACATCCATTCGTTGCATTATCCCCAAGAAAGAATTGGCAACGGCATGGGGCAAGGCCTTGGGATGAGGAGCCCAGGAAAGCACTACTCTGGGCCGATGATCTGACATATGCTCGCGAATGGTGATAGCATCTGCCAACGCTTGAAGGGGGTGGCCTATGGAACTTTCCAGATTGATTATTGGAACCGATGCATGCTTCGCGAACCCCCTGATGACCAATTCGGCCTCATCTTCTTTTCTGTCCTTAAGATTTGCAAAGGCCCTTATTCCGATAAGGTCGCAATATTGGGAAATCACCTGAGCCGCTTCCCGGATATGTTCAGAGCTACCCTGGTTCATGATAGTGCCGTCCTTGTATTCCAGGGCCCATCCTTCCTGACCAAAATTCATTATCATCAGATTAAGTCCTAATTGCATGGCAGCCTTTTGTGTACTCATACGCGTTCTTAGACTATTGTTAAAGAACAGCAGCCCTAAGGTCTTATTTTTACCGAGAGTTTCTGCCTGCAGCGGATTTTGCTTCAATTGCAGTGCTTCATCAATCCAGGTCTCTATGGATTCTATATCATAAATGGATAAATAGTTGTTCATGACAATGCGCTTTTGAGACATTTAAAAAACTCATTTAAATCCTTCTTTGAAATCCCCAGTGAAGGTAAAATCCTTAAGACGTTTTTGTCTTTTGCACTACCGGTAAATATGTGGTAATCATATATGAGCGTTTCCCTGAGTTTAGCTACCTGAAAATCAAAGACCAGCCCAAGCATGAGCCCTTTTCCTTTTATCTTTTTTACAGCGGGGATTGCTTTCGCCTGCAACCGAAAATACCTTTCCATTTGTCTTGCGTTCTCTATAAGGTTTTCCTTTTCAAGAATTTCTAAAACGGCTAAAGTTGCTGTACAAGCCAAATGGTTTCCGCCAAAAGTAGTTCCAAGGATCCCAAGTGAGGCTTTAATCCTATCACTGATTAAAATCCCTCCAACCGGAAATCCATTACCCATACCTTTGGCCATACTTATAATATCGGGGTTAACCCCATAATGTTGAAAGGCAAAAAATTTACCACTCCTTCCGAAGCCGGATTGAACCTCATCGGCAATTAAAATTACCCCTCGCTCTTTACATAAGGCGGCTATTTCTTGATAAAACGCTACTGAGGGTTCATCCAGGCCACCTACTCCTTGAATTGCTTCCAAAATAACGGCACACACATCACCTTTGTTCAATTCAGATTGCAAGGTTTCATGATCCTCGAATTGGAGGAAAGTTACCTCGTGCTGAGCATTAACAGGAGCCCGTATCTCTGGATTATCAGTCACCGCTACAGCTGCTGATGTTCGGCCATGGAAACTATTCTTAAACGCGAGGATTCGTGATTTGCCAGTATGGAAAGATGCCAGTTTAAGGGCATTTTCGTTGGCCTCTGCTCCAGAATTACATAAGAAGAGCTGATAGTTCCTACAGCCAGATAAACGGGTTAACTTATCAGCGAGTTTTTTCTGCAGAGGATTGTTCACAGAATTGCTGTAAAAAGCAATTTTGTCTAGCTGCTCCTTTAAACGGCCAACATAATGAGGATGGGAATGCCCAACAGATATTACGGCATGTCCGCCATAAAGGTCCAAATACGTTTCCCCCTTATCATCAATTAGGGTAGCGCCCTTAGCAGATACGGGCGTAACATCATATATGGAATATACATCAAAAATATTCATAAGTATTGCTTTCAGTTTAGCCCTGCTGGTTTTTAAATTCACTAATTTTTTCGAAAGATGCTACAATACCTCTTATCAGCGAAGATGACAGCCCCTGGTGTTCCATCTCGTTCAAACCCTGAATGGTACATCCCATTGGGGTGGTAACCTTATCTATTTCTTGTTCCGGATGATTTCCCGAGGCAATCAATAAACCTGCTGCCCCGTCGCATGTATGCATTGCCAGCTCCTGTGCTTCTTCAGCATCAAAGCCTAATTGTATAGCACCTTGGGTGGTAGCCCTGATTAGGCGCATCCAAAAAGCAATCCCGCTTGCACAAATCACAGTGGCTGCCTGCATAAGTTCTTCAGGAATCTCCAGGGAATGTCCCATGCGATTAAAAATAGCCTTTGCCAGGTCAATTCGTTTCTTTCCCATCTCATTACTACAAATACAGGTCATGGATTTCCCAACAGAAATTGCCGTATTGGGCATACTTCTGATAATGTAGTTGTCTTTCCCTATAATAGCTTCCATTCTTTCGATACTGTAACCGGTAATGGTGGATATAATTACGTGTTTTTCGTGAAGTAGCGGGCCAATTTCTTCCAGGATCTGCGAAAAGTGTCCTGGTTGCACCGCAAAGATCAGAATATCAGAATTTTTAACAGCTTCTGAATTATCTGAAGTTATTTTCACGTTCCCGTATTTTTCAAGGGAACGAATACTCTCCAAGTTCCTCTTGGTTAGATACATGCTCGTGGCCCCATTGGTATGCAGAATGCCTTTTGCAATTGACAAACCTAAATTTCCGGTACCGATGATTGCTATTTTCATATTTTCAATTGGTTAAGACTGATGACGATCAGCATAAAATCTATCAAATTAATATACGCCTGCTTTGAGTTTCAGGCCCTCTGTTTCTTCAAAACCCAACATTAGATTCATATTTTGTACTGCCTGGCCCGAGGCCCCTTTTAAAAGATTGTCTAATGCAACTGTTATCAATAGAATATCCTCGTGTTGATGTAAATGGATATGACACTGATTGGTATTTACCACTTGTTTTAAATGAATAGGCTCCAGTGATATTTGTGTAAAGGAAGCTCCCTCATAAAAGTCCCTGTAAAGGGTATAGGCTTCTTCCGCGCTTTGTTGATACCTGGTATAGGCGGAAGCAAAAATCCCCCGGGGAAAATTCCCGCGTTGAGGGATAAATAACAGCTTGTTTTTGCAGGCTGTGGATACTTAGCTCAATTTCTCCTAAATGCTGATGGGCAAATGGTTTGTACCATGATTGATTGTTGTTACGCCAACTGAAATGGGTGGTGGGGGAAGGACTAATTCCAGCACCGGTACTGCCTGTGGTTGCATTAATATGTACCTCATGCCCAAGCAATCCGGCACTTGCCAACGGAAGGAGTGCCAGTTGAATGGCGGTTGCAAAACAACCCGGATTCGCAAGGTAAGAGGCATTTCGGATTTTCTCCTTGTACAATTCAGGAAGGCCATATTGAAAACTTACACCATTTAAAGAATCTTTTGGAGAAAGCCTGAAATCCTGACTGAGATCAATTATTTTGGTCTTTTTTCCAAAGGGGTGCTCTTCCAGGAATTTCCGACTATGGCCATGACCCAGACAGAGAAATAAAACATCAATGTCTTCCGAAACTTCGGAGGTGAAGCACATGTTGCTCAGGCCCAGAAGATCAGGATGCGCAGAGGCAATTTCTTTACCTGGCCTTGTTCTGCTGTATACATAACTGATCTCTACCCCAGGGTGCTGCAACAATAATCTGATTAACTCACCCCCGGTGTAGCCCGAACCTCCTATAATACCTACCTTAATCATATTTCTGATTTACGTGATTCGCAATTTTGCCCGGATTGGAAAGGATTTTAATAAAGCCTTTGGCATCTTCCGCCGTCCATCCTTTATTCCATTCCCCGTAGCTGCCAAAGGAGGCATTCATTAAATCATTCTCAGAGGAAATTCCATCTAATTGAAAGCGATAAGGGTGCAAGTTCACAAAGACTTCTCCGGAAACATTCTTTTGGGAATCTTCCATAAAGGCCTCAATATTTCGCATTACTTCATCCAGAAAATTTCCCTCGTGCAACAGCATCCCGTAGAAATTGGCCAACTGCTCTTTCTGGAATTGCTGCCATTTACTCAAGGTATGTTTCTCCAATAAGTGGTGCGCTTTTATAATGATGAGTGGTGCAGCAGCTTCAAAACCTACTCTTCCCTTAATCCCAATGATGGTATCTCCTACATGTGTGTCTCTTCCTATGGCATAGGAAGAAGCCAGTTCTTCCAAGAGTTCTATGTTTTCTATTGGTTCCCCGGCTTTGCCATTAAGGGCTACTAATTCACCTTGTCTAAATGTAAGACTTATGTGCATAGGGTCCTTCTTTAACAACTGGCTTGGAAAGGCCTTTTCGGGTAATGGTAGGTCTGATGTCAGGGTTTCATCGCCTCCAACTGATGTTCCCCATAAGCCTTTATTAACGGAGTATTTCGCTTTTTCCCAGGGGATGTCTACTCCATTTGCTTTTAAATAGGCAATTTCATCTTTCCTTGAGAGCTTATTATCCCTGATTGGGGTGATGATTTCAATTCCTGGAGCAAGGATTTGAAATATCATATCAAATCGCACCTGGTCATTTCCGGCTCCGGTGCTACCATGTGCTATGTATTTCGCACCGATTTCCTTAGCGTAGGAAGCAATTTCAATTGCCTGTACTATGCGTTCAGAACTTACTGACAAGGGGTATGTGTTGTTTCGCAGAACATTCCCAAAAATCAAATACTTCACTACTTTATGGTAAAAGGAACCCACGGCATCTATTGAGAAATAAGAAGCAGCACCTAAACTCAGGGCTTTTTGCTTAATATCCTGAATTTCATTTTCAGAAAAACCTCCAGTGTTTACACTTACCGCATGTACTTCATATCCTTTCTCCTGGGAAAGGTATTTTGCGCAATAGGAGGTATCTAAACCACCACTATACGCCAAGACCAACTTTTTCATTATTTTTCTTTCTTTAGGAACAGGTTCTTACCTATTTTCTTAATTGATTTTAAGGAGGAAGTTGTCCCTTTTTGTTTCTTTATTTTGATTTTCTCTTTTGGATCGTATAACATTCCCGTGCAAAGGCACATTTTGTATTCCGTTCTGGAGAGGACGTCAAAATTCTTACAGGTTTGACAGCCCTTCCAGAATTCTGGATCGTTAGTCAATTCAGAAAATGTTACCGGCCTGTACCCTAATTCGTAATTCATTTTCATCACAGCAAGGCCGGTTGTTATTCCGAATATTTTTGCCTCCGGAAATTTTTTTCGGGATAATTCAAAGATTTCCCTTTTTATTTTTTTCGCCAGCCCTTTTTTTCTATAATCCGGATGTACTATTAAGCCGCTGTTCGCTACAAATTTCTTATGCCCCCAGACTTCTATATAGCAGAACCCGGCAAAATTATCCCCATCAAGGGCAATAACGGCATTGCCGTTCTGTAATCGCTTCACAATGTATTCGGGAGTCCTTTTTGCAATACCTGTTCCCCTTACCTTAGCAGATTCGGTAATGGTATCACTGATGATCTGTGCGTATTTAATATGTGATTCATTGGCAACAATAATCTTCATTGCTGATCGGTTTGAATAGAAAATAAAAGAGAATTATGGTTCTATGCGGAAATGGACTCACCTATTTCCAAAACTGAAGTGCACCCTTACGGGCGGCGACGGCCCAGGGTGAAATGAGGTACCCTTACAGGCACTGAAGAAATAATTTTGATATGTTCCTTTATGAGGTCCACAAATCAAATGTACAAATTATAATGAACTATCAAAGTTTGGGCCTCACTTTTTGAGAATTGGTGATTTTTGCTGCCAGTGCCTAATAAATTCGTAGCCGAGGTAACCAAAGACCGCTAAATATTCAATTGCCAGGATGTAAATGGATTCTTCAACCTCAGGATTACTATAAGCATAGTAACTAAGGATAATAACAGCCGACCATAGGATTGGAAAACGATAATCGGTGTAGATGCACAAGATGAGCAGAAAGATAATGTACCAGGGATGCACGGTAGTTGAGAGGAAAAAATAGAAAGCCAACGCCATTAGCATGGAGGTAAAAAGTGTTTCGAGCTTTTGATTTTTCCTTAAAGAAGTAAGTAGTAGTACTATCCCGATGGTAAGGTATGGAGTAATTTTACCATAGACTTTAATAAGTTCCCAGGGCTTTGCCTCCCACTGAATTCCGATCCACTTAACCAGATTATAAATGCTGGAATTAAACTCAAAATTGTTAAACCACAGGGAAAGGGTACTGGAATAATGCTCAATGAAAACAGGGGAGTAAAAAGGCATAAGTACCATGCCAAATACCATAGCCGATATCACATAAAAGCCCAGACTCCTGCTGCTGCCAAGGTATTTTAAGAACAAAGGCAGAAACATTAGAGGAACCAGTTTTAGGGCTACAGACAGGCCGTATAACATCGCAGCTGGCATCCATTTTCTGAGAGAGAGCAAGGACATGGCCCAAATGAAGAAAAACAGCATCACACCTTCAAAATGCAGATTCCCGGTAAGCTCAATGATAACCAAAGGGTTAAGGAAATACCAGAATATCAGATGCGGAGATTTATTAAGCCGTAACAAGATTTTCTTACCAAAATAATAAACACCGATATCAGCGAGGATTATAAATATTCGCATACTTACCAGAGAACTCATAATGCCTTTTCCACCCAAAAAGGAAGCAAGGGCAAAGAACAACTGATTCAGCGGAGGGTAATTGCTGTAATGCCGTGCACTTAGTCCTCCCATCCCTTCATGTAGAGCTCCTGCATGCTGCAGAATTACCTCTCCGTTGGCCATGATCTGATCGGGCGTAAAGAGATAGGGATTTACCCCTTGCAAAATTAACTGACCATCCCAGAGAAACCGGAAGTAGTCCTGGGAGAGATTAGGTACAGCAAATAAAAAAACAAGCCGGAACAGGATGCCCGCTACAAGCAGGAATTTAAAATTCCATTTTTCAAATTGAATCAATTTGATGCAAAAGAAAAACAGGACCGCAAATAAGGTTAATAACCTGATAAAATCCGGACGTTCCAGAAAGAAAGCAAAAGCGACATAAAATCCTGCGGAGGCAAGTACGATCAAAATCGATAGCCGGTGTAATTGCCAATATTTCGTAAGTGTATGAGACATCCCTTTCACCGAAGATGGTATTTACAAATAACCGAAAAAAAGGTGAAAGGTACTATTTGGCCATTTAGGCCCATATTGGTAACATCAAATATAAAGGTAATACAACAAAAAGGCAGATCTTCTTAAGCCTTTGCCGTCAGGGATTTGAAGAAAACAAAACCAAAGCCAAGGAATAACATAAAATGAAATGGGAACAGCCCGAAATCATTCAGGGGTATAGCACTGTACATTCCAAATAGGAAATATACCATCAGGCCGAACTCCAGAATCATATTTGGTGATAGCTTTTTGGTAAGGTATTTATTTCCCTTCCAGCTGTCCTTGAGGTTATTAATATTAAATTTTGGAGTACGCACAAATTCGCTCCTTTTTCCCATGTGGCCCTCAAGTACTGCTACGGTGTTGTGCAGGGAAAAGCCCAGTGCAACAGAGAAAAAGGTGAAAAATAGTTTAATGTAATCTACAAACTTATCGAAACTACTGCCCTGGATACTCTTATAGGTAAACCAGTAGCAAATAAATAAAATGATGGTACTGACAATAAAGAAACTGGTTACCTCAAATACCCAACTCAAATGCCCATAGGTGTTTTTAATGTAAAGCATGGGAATACTTAAAACAGCTACAAGGAATACACAAAGGAACATAGAGCTATTCAGCAAGTGCATAACCCCGTGAAATTTGGTTTTGAATGAAATATTTTTGGATGTGATAACGCTGGAAACCGTTTTTCTGAAGTTCTCCGCCCCTCCCTTGTTCCATCTAAATTGCTGTGAACGTGCTGCACTAATAACTACAGGGAGTTCTGCTGGGGTTTCTACATCCTCCAGGTATTTGAATTTCCAATTTTTTAGTTGTGCCCGATAGCTAAGATCAAGGTCTTCTGTAAGGGTATCGCCCTCCCAATTACCTGCATCAATAATGCATTCCTTACGCCAGATTCCGGCTGTACCATTGAAATTGATAAAATGACCTTTAGAATTTCTTCCCACCTGTTCAAGTGTAAAATGTGCATCAAGTGCGAAAGCCTGGATCTTGGTTAAGGTAGAATAATCTCTGTTAATATGTCCCCAGCGAGTTTGAACCACACCAATTTCTTCATCCTTAAAGTATATTACCGTTTTCTTAAGCCAATCACTGTCGGGCAGAAAATCCGCGTC
>CBDUAW010000051.1:0-10194 GCA_965365215.1 uncultured Eudoraea sp.
TATGGGTCATATGAACCTCGCAGCCACGCAGCAACTTGAGCTTCTCCACCGCACCATGCGCCTTGCGATTCGCCGTGGCACTCACAGCCATGGCTATCAGTGCTTCTTCTGCGTCGAGGCTGACCTGCTTACCTGCCAACACCTCGGTCTTGAGATGACCCAACGCACCTGTGACACTCGGCGGCAAAACGTGCTCTTCGTGGGGAACGCCAGCTAGGTGTTTCGCCGCATTCAGCATCATGTTGTTCGCCACTTTGTACAAGTAGGCCCTGGCATTTTTTTGGGTAACGTTCATGCAATTTTCCCATAACTTAATAAAGGCTTCCTGGACTTTGTCTTTAGGGCCTAAAGTTTCTCCATACCTGTAATATAAGTATTGGTGTAGCTCCTTAGCATAGGAGTTATAGAGCCGTTCAAAAAGAGAGGGCTGGCATATGTTATCAAATAACTCCTTGGGCAAGGGGAAAGGGTTTTAGTTATTCCGAAGGTAAAAAAATAATTTTATTACAATTTCAGGAGTTTTTGAAGTTGAGTTGTTTTATAATCAAACACCTTAATCTAAAAATTTTAATCATTATGAAAAAGACCCTAAAATTATTTACCGCTTTAAGCTTAGCAATAGGATTGCTATTTGTTTCTTGTAGAAGCGAAGAATCAGAATTCATAGAGGCGCCACAGGAAGAGGCTCTTAAAGCAAACTCCGCGGTGGCTACCCTTATGCAACGAACAGCAATGAAAGACGGCTCGGAGGATAATATTCTCGATAACGCCAATTGTTTTACAATAGAATTACCCGTTACCGTAATTGTAGACGGTATTGAAATTACCATTGACTCTGAAGAAGATCTGGATACCATAGAAGATATCTTTGATGAATTTGAGGACGATGAAGACCTTTTGGAATTCCTCTTCCCAATCACCATAATTTTTTCTGACTTCAGTGAGCTCACAATCAATTCTATTTCTGAATTTGAGGATCTGGCCGATGATTGTGAAGGAGAAAATGAGGATGACGATGATCTGGAGTGTGCGGATATTCAATACCCATTAACGGTTTCCATTTTTGATTCTAACAATGAACTATTAGATACTATCACTATATCTAACGATCAGGAACTGTATATATTCCTGGATAACCTCGAAGATGACGATATTGTTAACGTAAGTTTCCCTGTAGTGGTGATACTAGCAGATGGGACAGAAGTAGAAGCCAACAACCTTGATCAGTTAGAGGATATCCTTGAAGATGCAGAAGATGATTGTGATGAGGACGATGACTATGATTACAATGATGATGATTGTGAAAATTGTACAACCGATCAGTTATCGCAGGTATTAACAGGATGCAGCAACTGGTATGTTGACAAACTGGAACGAAATGATAATGATCTGGAAGACCAATATGCCGGATATCTTTTCACTTTTTCATCAGATGGAACTCTGGTTGCTGATACTTCAATGGAATCCTATAACGGTAGCTGGACTTCATCAGGCTCAGGTGAAAGCATAACTGTGGAGATTAATATTCCGGACTTACCAGATTTTAATGCAAATTGGATGTTGCATGAAATTGAACAATACAGTAATGAAAGCCAGGTAGATTTACGTATAGGAGATGACCGCTTGCGATTTGAATCTGATTGTCCATAATGCTAATCCCACAACTTTAATAATATCTAAAAAAAGAAAAAATGAAAAATTCAATATTAGTCCTACTGGGTATGGTGGTAATAATCATGACCGCATCATGCAGCAGTGATGAAGAAAATCCCATAAATAATGATAATGCCACTGAAGCAATTAGCAATCTCATGGCTGCAGGAACCTGGCAAATTACCAGCTACGTAGATTCAGGTCAGGATGAGACATCGGATTATAACGGATATGCATTTACCTTTATGGCCGACGGTACATTAACCGCAGATAATGGAACCAATTCCGTAAGCGGCACCTGGTCTATATCCAATGACGATAGTAGTGATGATAGTGATGATTACGACAGTAGTGATGATGTAGATTTCAATATCTTCTTCGCTTCCCCGGAGATTTTCAACGAATTATCAGACGACTGGGATATCGTTTCAAGAAGCAGTACCAAAATTGAACTTATCGATATCAGTGGGGGAAATGGTGGTACGGATACCTTAACTTTTGAGAAGAACTAATCTTGCCATTACTGATCGGTAAATAGAACCCCCAATCTTTTTATCGGTGAGAATTAGTGTAAACACCCGTTTTTTGTGCTATGAATACTACAAACTGCCCCATTTATTTGGGGCAGTTTTATTTTTATCTTTAGGATGAAAATATCGATACATCACATAGGCAGCAAAAAGCATGATAGCAGTATTATCCAAATTGAACCCCGAATTAAGAACGCGTATTTTTGAAACGTCTGTTGAAAAAATCATTCCAAAAAACACAGAAATTCTTCGTGAAGGACAATACATAAAGGTTATCCCTATTGTGTTGTCAGGACTTATTAAAGTCTACACCCGCTATGACGATAGGGAACTCCTATTGTATTACATCCAGCCGGAGGAGAGTTGCGTAATGTCCTTTTCTGCCAGTTTAACAAATGAACCCAGTAGGGTGTTTGCAGAAGTGGAGGAAGATTCCACTGTGCTTTTAATCCCTGTAGAAAAGGTAACCCTATGGATGGATCAGTACCCCAGTATTAATACCTTATTCTTTAATCAATATAAACAGCGGTATAGCGAATTGCTCGATACTATTCAGCATATCCTCTTCAATCGCCTGGATCAACGCCTATACGATCATTTAAAATTGAAGGTGCAGCTGAAAAATGACAATCCAATAAAAATTTCCCACCAGCAATTGGCTAATGAACTGGGAACGGTTAGGGAAGTTATTAGCCGCACTATGAAGAAACTGGAAGTAGAGGGACTGGTAAAACAGAAGGGCAGTCTCATTGAAATAATTAATGGTGACTAAAGTCACTGCAAATTCGTTTTGAACAGCCTACATTTGAAGATAACTAATTGAGAATTAATACCCGATGGGCATTTTAAATAGCAAAATGTTATTAAAAATGATATTAATAAATAGATAAGAATCATTACTAATCAAAACGTTTTATTATGAAAAAGAATATGGGATCCGCGGATCGAATTATTAGAATTATCATCGCGCTGGTTGTCGCCGGATTGTATTATAAGGAGGTTATTTCAGGTACCCTTGGAATAGTTCTTCTCGTTATTGCCGGGATTTTTCTACTGACCAGCTTTGTAAGTTTTTGCCCCTTATATGCGCCTTTTGGAATAAGTACCTGTGCCGTAAAAAACTCCAAATCATAAGGTCACTGTAAATTATTTCTGGGAGTTTCTAATTTAATTTCCAATAGATCCTCCCGGAAATCTTTAGGCCAACTTATAATGCCTTCTTACAGACATCTGATTAATTTACGGAAGGTTCCACATCTAGGATACTATATTTCTATAATGTAGGCAACAATGTACCATTTTCTTATACAGATTAGAAATAATAATCCTTTATAGACGGCGTTTAAACACTATAGGGAGTCTTTCCAGAGTATTCTATCACCGTTCACTATTGAAACTTGAAAAAATTGATTTTTTTTCGGGAATATCCGATTCTTGATTGTTTTATTAATAACAAGGGCTGATAAATGGTATTGGCTTTTGCACAAATCTAATGTATTAACCTAATTTTTAGTTATGAGAAATATTTTGAAATTAATTGTCATGGCCTTTGCCGTTACACTGACGAGTTGCTCTAATGAGAGTGATGAAGGAAGTATTCGTTTAAAACTTAGAGCGGTAAATGCGAGTGCGAGTAATACTTCAGGTTTATCCGGGAGAGGTAATGAAAATGTTGTGTTTACAGACTTTAAAATCTCGATTAGAGATGTAGTGTTCAAAAATGATGATGATCAGAGCAGCAATCTGGATACAGATGAAATACAATTCCGGGGACCTTATCAAGTAGATTTGCTAGATAATTCTGATGCCCTTACCCAGACTATAGGGGAAGCATTTGTGCCAGACGGGCTTTATAAGGAATTGCGATTCAAGTTCCATAAAGACGAAGATCTCCCTGCTACGAATGACCTTTATGACCGATCTATCTTTATTCGTGGTACAATAGATGGTACTCCCTTTGTATTCTGGCATGATACAAGTGAAAATTTGGATGTAGGGCGTTCAACTGGGGTTCAGGTTACCGAAGGGACCGTGGATTTTACCGTAACTTTTGATATTTCCCAGTTCTTAAATTCTTTTAACCAGATTGATCTGAGTATGGCTACCGATAATAATGAGGATGGGATTATAGAAATATATCCCAACGATGAAGATGGTAATCAGGATATAGCAGACCAACTCAAAGAGAATATAAAATTCACGGCCGATCTAATTGATAACTAACAAACTCTCATTATAAAAATAAGCCCGCTGCATTTACTATTTTCGGCGGGTTTTTTATTGCTCTCTGGTAAAGGTAATCCTATCACCTGTTTCTAATCCCCACTTTTCCGATAAGCCGGCGTTCACCTCCAGGACGTATTTCACAGGAACCTCCGATGAGATGCCTGCCTCATCCAAGGGCTGGGCATTTTCTTTGATCGTCGCAATTTTCAACTGGTCGTCAATGAATAGCAGATCTAAGGGAATGAGTGTATTTTTCATATAAAATGAATGATAGGTCATATCGGGAAATATAAAAAACATCCCCTGGTCTGTGCCCATACTTTCACGGTACATCAATCCCGTTTGCGTTTCATAGTCCGTATCGGCGATCTCAATATCTATTCTGCTAATCAGGGAATCAGATTCACCTCTATATATTTCCAATACGCCTTCTTTTGTAAAGGTAACAGGGGCGGTCTCAATGGCCTTTTTGGGTTCCTCCTTACACGAGAATAGCACTACGGTAAGAAAGAAGAAGACTAATAAAATGGAACTTCCTCGTTGCATGGTGGATTAAATTATTACGCTGGTCTTCGTTTAAAGATGAAATAGAAGCCTAACAGGATAAAAGGGATGCTGAGCCATTGTCCTGTAGATAGTAGTCCGAGCGACTCTTCAAAGCCACCCTGGCTCTTCTTGACGAATTCAACAAAAAAGCGAATCGTCCACAGCAAAACCAGGAACAAACCAAATAAGAATCCTGCCTTGTCTTTTTTATCGGTTTTCCAATAGAGAAAATATAGGATCAGGAAAACGAAAATATAGCAAACCCCTTCATAAAGCTGGGCCGGATGCCGGTAGGGAATGGCTTCCAGAACTTGTGCAAACTGGGGGTTATTTTCAATAGCAGCATAGGCCGCATCTACTGTTTTTTCTTTGGTTATGGATAATGCCCTGGAGGCAGGCATATCGTCCGAGTCACGAATAAACTTCGTTGCAAATACGAACGTCTTTTCAGTAATTTTTCCATTGATCTCAGAATTGAAGAAATTACCCAGGCGTACACAAAAGGCTCCAAGGGAAACAGGAATTACTATCCTGTCTAGCACCCACATCATTTTTAATTCTTTGTATTTCCTGTTGAGCAGGTACATTCCAATGATTATCCCAATGGCTGCCCCATGACTTGCCAAACCTGTGAAGCCGGTGAACTCGTACCCATTAATTAACCCAAAAAGACTTTCCCCGCTTCGCTCCCTGATCGGAAGTAAAATTTCCAGCAAATGGTTTTTGTAGTAAGGCCAGTCATAAAAGAAAACATGGCCAAGCCTTGCACCCAGCATGGTGGCAAGGACCGTATAGATAAACAGGGAGTCCAGTTGTTTTAGGGTGCGTTTCTCATTTAGAAAGATACGCTTCATGATAAACCAGCCAACTACAAATGCTACAATCCACAGAAGGTTATAGTACTTTATTTGGAGGAAGCCAAGTTTGAATATTGTGTCATCGGGATTCCAGGTAATACCTAAAAAATGCATAGAGGGTCAATTTGCGGGGCTAAGATAAGAAAATAGATCAGCTCAGGATTAAACTAAGTACTAAAGATACATGAATAATGGATTCATGGTACCGGGTCATATCCCTTTCCCCCCCATGGATGACAACTCATAATCCTTTTAATGGCCAACCAACCCCCTTTGAACAAACCGTGCTTTTTGAGGGCTTCAATAGTATAATGTGAACATGTTGGGGAATACCGGCAACTACTGGGAGTCCAGGAGGAAATGAGCACCTGGTATAGCCTTACCAGGAATACAAAAGGGGCAATTAATACTTTTTTCACCTTTAGCTTATTATGAGTTCACCAACTGCGGGGTGGGGTGTGCTTAAACGGTTGTAAAGGTAGTACCTTCCTTTCCGTCCTTTAGCTGTATACCAAGAGCAGCGAGTTCATCTCGTATCTTGTCTGAAGTAGCAAAATCCTTATTGGCCCGCGCTTCATTTCGCATTTGGATCAACAAGTTCACAACACCAGACAATTGAACCCCTTCCCCGGAACTGTCCTGTTTATTTTCCAGTCCCAATACGTCAAAAACAAAGGTTTCCATGGTGTTTTCAAGGACCTTTTTATCCGCTTCTGATATTTGGGATTTCCCCTCTTTTATCAGGTTAATTTGTTTAACACCTTCAAATAAATTCGCAATAAGCACAGGGGTGTTAAAATCATCGTTCATAGCGTCATAACACTTCTGTTGCCATTTTTTGAAATCAAAATCTGAAGTAGTGCCGGTTTGCAAACTCAAAATATCGTCTAAGGACTCCATAAGGCGGTTGTACCCTTTTTCGGAAGCCAGGAGCGCATCATTGCTCAAATCCAGGATGCTGGTATAATGGGCCTGCATCATAAAGAAACGGACCACAGATGGAGCGAAGGGTTTGCTGAGAATTTTATTCTCCCCACTAAAAATCTCATTTGGGAGAATATTATTACCTGTAGATTTTGCCATCTTTTTACCATTCATGGTAAGCATATTGGCATGCAGCCAGTATTTTACAGGAGATTTTTCATTACAGGCCTCTGCCTGTGCAATTTCACATTCATGGTGTGGGAATTTAAGATCCATGCCGCCGCCGTGAATATCAAAGGTTTCTCCCAGATATTTTGTGCTCATGGCGGAGCACTCCAGGTGCCAGCCAGGAAAGCCATCGCCCCAGGGAGAGGGCCATCTCATGATATGTTGTGGTTCTGCCTTTTTCCAAAGCGCAAAATCCTGAGGGCTGTTCTTTTCGTCCTGAGCAGACAGTTCCCTGGTATTGGCAATCATATCCTCAAGCTTTCTACCGCTCAACTTGCCATATTCGAATACGGTATTGAACTTTTTGACATCAAAGTAGACCGAACCATTACGTTCATATGCATATCCTTTCTCCAGGATTTCTTTAATAATCTCAATCTGTTCAATAATGTGGCCGGTGGCTGTAGGTTCAATACTGGGGGGCAAAAAGTTGAATTTCTGGAGAATATTGTGGAAATCAACGGTGTAGCGTTGTACTACTTCCATAGGCTCAATTTGTTCCAAACGGGCCTTCTTTGCGATTTTATCTTCTCCTTCTTCAGCATCATCTTCCAAATGCCCGGCATCTGTAATGTTCCTTACGTACCTAACCTTATATCCCAAATGCCTTAAATACCTGAAAATCATATCAAAAGACATGAAAGTCCGGCAATTGCCCAGGTGCACGTTGCTATATACGGTTGGGCCGCAAACATACATCCCTACATATCCCTCTGTTAAGGGAACAAATTCTTCTTTTAAACCGCTAAGCGAATTGTAAATTTTTAGTTGCTGGTCCTTGTAAAGTTGCATAGTGAGAAACGCCCTTAGAAATTCGTATCCAGATTGATATAGTCCAAAAATTCCCTTCTAACGGCTTCTTGCTTAAACTTACCTCCATATTCTGCAGTTACAGTACTGCTATCCACATCTCTAATGCCTCGAGAATTAACGCAAAGGTGCTTGGCATCAATAACACAGGCTACATTCTCTGTACCCAACACTTTTTGCAATTCTCTAACAATCTGAATATTAAGCCTCTCCTGTACCTGTGGGCGTTTGGCATAATAGTCCACGATGCGATTCATTTTTGAAAGCCCAACTACGGTGCCATTTGAGATATAGGCAATATGTGCCTTTCCCACAATGGGCAGTAAATGGTGCTCGCAGGTAGAATATACCGTGATATTCTTTTCCACCAACATTTCCCCGTATTTGTACTTATTCTTGAAGGTAGAAGAATTGGGTTTCTTCTGGGGATGCAGTCCTCCAAATATTTCATTTACATACATCTTTGCCACCCTGTCTGGCGTCCCCTTTAAACTGTCGTCTTCCATATCCAATCCGAGGGTATTCATGATATCCTTTACGTTCTCTCTGATACGTTCAATTTTTTCGTCATCGGAAAGACGAAAGGCATCATCCCTCATCGGGGTTTCCTCCGAAGAAGAAACATGATCGTTGCCAATGGCTTCAAATTGCTCCTCCAACGTACTGTCAAATTTCATCTCAAATCGTTTTTACGAAGAGCAAAGATATACATAATATGCCACTTTATGGCTGGTTTCACGGCATACACAACATAAATTAGTGTTAACGGGGAGGGCCATATATTTTTATAAGTTGCGATAAAGCTGAAGTAGGTATGGCACGTGCTGTCTATCAAATATTCGTATTCTTTTTAATTGGAATTGGAGGGATTTCTGCCCAGGTAGCAGAAGACTGTACCAACGCCATCCCTATTTGTAACAATACCCCTGCCAATGGAGGTACTCAGGGCTATGGTGCTGATGATTTCAATGGGGCCACTACCAGCGGCTGCCTTGAACAAACCATTACGGGAGCAATTGAATCGAACTCAGCATGGTATCGTTTCCGTACAGGGGCTTCCGGACAACTTGGCTTTAATATCGGCTTTGATACTTCTGAGGACTGGGACTTTGCACTCTACAGGTCTGATGATTGCAATAATCTGGGCGACCCCATACGTTGCAACTTCTTTGACAACCAGGATCAGGAAGCCTATATGGGGGTAGGGGAAGATCCAACCGGAAATCAGGACACCTTTCTTTATGAAGATTGGCTGCAGGTGCAGCCTGGGGAAGACTATTACCTTCTTATCAATAATTTCAGCAACACCAATTCGGGATTTTCCATTCAATTTTCAGGGGATATTTTTATTACCAATCCCTATGACGCACTAGATTGTTCCATCGTGAGTAATCTTCTTGGCCCTCCCATTGCCGCTTGTGATAACGAAAATATAATTTTGGATGCCACCACCACAGACGCCCTGAGCTATACCTGGTACAGCAACACCGGAAGTGGGTTTCAATTACTCAGCGGGGAAACTAACCCTATCCTGCAGGTAACTATTTCTGCTATGTATAGGGTGGAGGTGATCACAACCACAATGAATAATATTATCAGTGATGTTCAGGTAGCATTCTCTACCGCGCCTGTAACTAATATAGTCCAGGACGAAGTACTGTGTTCCGATTCCATGAATTTTGATTTGTCCCAAAAGGATTCTGAAGCTTTGGGAGCGCAAGACCCAAATAATTATAGGGTAAGCTATCACTCTACTGCTGCAGACGCTACAGACGGGACCAATGCCCTGGCGTTAATGCATCCTCTTAATCCCGGAATCGAAATTATTTATGTACGCCTTAGCCCAGAGATGAATCCGCGCTGTTTTGATGCCTCGCAGTCTTTTGAATTGAATGTGCTGGAGACTCCGGACCTCGATTTTCCGTACCAGGTGTTTATATGTGAAGATACAAGCGGGGTGATCATTGGGGAAACCCAACCGGAAGCACATATTAGCTATTCGTGGGATGGTGGTCAGAATACCCCTGCCATCACCGTAAATACGGCAGGGACATACATCCTAACCGCTACCAATAACCAGGCAGGACAGCAATGTATAGCTACGAGAACAGTGGAAGTGGTAGTATCGGAAACCCCTGAAATAGCAGAAGTGATTATAGAAGACTTGCAGACGAATAATACCGTTGAAATTCGCTCTGATATTCAGGGAAATTTTGAATATCAGTTGGATAGCGGGCCCTTTCAGGCATCCAATATTTTTAGTAATGTAACTCCCGGCATGCCAGCATATGGTGAAGAGATACTCGGTCCGGTTGCCTCAGTTATTATTGCGGAAGATGCAGATGATGCTGTTAGAATTGCCAATGACTCGGAGTTCGGACTGGGCTCTGCTCTATGGACTAAAGACATGCAGGAAGCCA
>CBDUAW010000052.1:0-10162 GCA_965365215.1 uncultured Eudoraea sp.
CAAAAGTGGCAATGTGGTATATAAGCACCTGGATAAAAAGGTTTACAACGTTTACCGTATCCTTATTCTCAAAGAAAAATGGGTTGGTTTAGATGAAAATGACCAGGAATACCCGGTAAACCGTCACGATTTTTCGATAGATTTTGGAGATGGAAAAATTACCTTCCATTGCGTCTTTAATGCCATACACGGCAGTCCTGGGGAAGATGGATATATGCAGGCGTATTTTGATCTGCTGGGCATTCCCCAAACCTCTTGTAATCATTATCAGGCGGCACTTACTTTTAACAAACGGGATTTACTAAGTGTCCTGAAACCCTATGGAATTAAATGTGCATCTTCATTTTACCTAAATTATGGAGATCCGATAGATACTAAAAAAATCATTGCCCGGGTTGGACTCCCCTGTTTTGTTAAGGCCAATAAAGCCGGGAGTAGTTTTGGTATTTCAAAAGTAGTAGTTGAAGAAACCCTTAGGGAGGCTATTGACAAGGCCTATAAAGAAGACGATGAAATAATTATTGAGTCGGCCTTGGAGGGTACCGAAGTTTCCGTAGGTGTAATCCGATATCAGGGAAGGACTAAGGTGCTGCCGGTTACTGAAATCGTCAGCGAAAATGAATTCTTTGATTACGAAGCCAAATATGAGGGAAAATCCAGCGAAATTACCCCAGCCAGGATTACTAAAATCCAAGAGGAAAATGTTAAAAGAGTAGCCAGTGAGGTGTACAATATCCTGAAAATGAGGGGATATACCCGTAGTGAATTCATTTTTGTAGGTGACGAACCCTATATGCTTGAAATGAACACCACACCCGGCTTAACTGAAGAAAGCATTTTGCCGGAACAGGCACGTGTAGCAGGAATATCCCTTCCCAAACTATTTGAAAGTGCTATAGAAGATGCTTTAACACAAATTGACTAACTTTAATTTCCATTAACCTCCGCCAACTATGAAACGTGCAATTTTTCCGGGTTCATTTGACCCCATCACCCTGGGCCATTATGACATCATCCAAAGAGGAATTCCGCTTTTTGATGAATTGATCATAGCTATTGGAATCAATACGGAAAAAAAATACATGTTTTCACTGGAAGACCGGAAGCAATTTATCACAGAGGCCTTTGCAGACCACCCTAAGGTGAAGGTGTTAACCTATGAAGGGCTCACTATTGATTTTTGCAAGAAGGTCAACGCAAATTACATCCTGAGAGGGCTTCGCAATCCGGCCGATTTTGAATTTGAAAAAGCAATAGCGCATACCAACCGTAGACTTTCGGAGATTGAAACGGTTTTCTTACTAACATCTTCAGGGAAATCCTATATAAGTTCATCAATTGTAAGAGATGTGATACGCCATGGGGGCGATTATTCGGTCTTAGTACCCAATACGGTAAAAGTATCATAGATCAGATGCTAATAACCCATATTTAAAGGTATATACCGTATTACCAATAACACTTACCCTTTTTTACTCCCGCGAAATTCATTATTATTGTAAGTATTTTCTTGCTTTTTATAGTCAAATAGTCTTATTTGCTATACGAATTATGAGACACACAACGAGTTTTGGGGACTTCACAACAATGATTCATTAATGTTGGAAAATCAGATTACATTAGTAGGAAATTTCAACTATATGCTTCGGGGTACCCGGAATTCATTAGACCAAAACCTCATTAAACAGCTTCCGAATGCTACTGCATTTGTAGATGCCGGTCTTGAGGTCATATTTGCTTCTGATAAATGGATGAAGGACTTTGGTTTTTGTGAAAAGGACATACAAGGAAAAACTCTTTTGGAACTGTTTGGTGATATCCGTTCTTCATGGAAAAATGACCTGGATAAGGTTTTAGATGGGAAGGGCATACAGACCGGGATAGAGAGTTTTATCAGTCCCAAGAACAATGAAAAGTGGTTTAACTGGACTAATGCCCCATGGATTGATGAAGCGGGAAATATAATCGGGATTATCATCCAAACTGAGGACATCACCCACCAAATATTTGATAGCGCCAAACTGGAGAAACTCGAGATTTTACTGAATGACAAAACGGAGATTTCAAGGATTGGAAGCTGGCAATATGATGCTGTCCGGAAAGAATTATTGTGGTGCGATATTACCAAGGAAATTCATGAGGTGCCAAGCGATTTTATGCCCGACTTGGAAAAGGGTATTAATTTTTACAAAGAAGGCTACAGTAGAAATACTATTGCCATGGCTGTGGATAAAGCCATCCAAAAGGGTATACCATGGCAGGAAAAACTGCAGATAATTACGGCAAATGGCAAGGAAAAATGGGTGAATGCTGCAGGGAAGCCAATATTTAAAGATGATAAGTTTTTGGGGCTTATTGGTACCTTCCAGGATATAACCGATGATATCGTTACACAAACCAAAACAGAAGAACAGGAACGACTCTTCAAAAGTATTTTTAACTCCTCTTACCAATTCACAGGTATTCTTGATGTAGACGGCACTTTCCTTAAAGTGAATGAAACGGCCTTAAAATTCTCCGGGATGAAAGAGGATGATATTCTGGGCAAAAAGTTTTGGGATGCTTACTGGTGGCCAATTCCCGATATGGTAAAAGATGGCTTAAAAAATGTAATTCTTGCAGCGGCTGGTGGTAAGCTGATGAGAAGTGAAATTTCGGTGCTCGACCAAAATCAGAATCCTATCCCTGTAGACTTTAGTCTGAAGCCCATTTATGACGAAAATAATCAAGTGGTATCCCTCCTCGCGGAAGGAAGGATGATCAAGGAGATGGTCCAGGCCAGGGAAAAATTGAAAGTTAGCGAACAAAAATTCCGTGCGCTATACGAGTTATCACCCATAGGCTATGTTCTAAGTGATTTGGAAACAGGGGAAGTACTGGATTTTAACAGCGCTTTTACACAGGCAACAGGATACGCTCCTGAAGATCTGGGGAGTCTCCATTATAAGGATCTGGTCCCGGATTCAAAGAATTTGCAATTAAGTTCCTTGTATACCGAGTTGAATGAATCCGGAATTTTTGGCCCTTACGAACACGAATACAATAAAAAAGATGGGACTAAATGCCCCGTTTTGATCAGTGGTTCAATTGTAAATAGCAAAAAAGGACAAAAACTGCTATGGTCCACGGCACAAGACCTTACGGATTTGAGAAAGAAGGAGAAGCAGATCCGTGAAGAGCGAAAACTGCTCAAAACGCTGATCGATAACCTACCACTGAACGTATTCATAAAAGATTTGGATTCTAAAAAGGTTTTGGTAAACAAGGCTGAGTTAAACTTCTGTGGCTTAAAAAACGAATCTGAAATCCTGGGTAAGGACGATTTTAATTTTTACGATCGGGATACGGCAAATTCCTCCCGAGAGGAAGATCTGAGAGTAATGAACTCACTTACTCCTATGTTGGGACAGGAAACGATCAATGTTAAGAAAGATGGCACCATTACAACCTTCTTAACTTCCAAAATTCCACTTATAGGAGATGATGGTAAGGCCAATGGTTTAATCGGGATCAGTATGGATATTTCTGATCTCAAGCAAAAAGAAAGGGAACTGCAAGACCTCATTAATGTTACCTCCCACCAAAATAAACAATTGATCAATTTTGCACATATTGTTTCCCACAACCTGAGATCGCACACCGCAAATTTCTCCATGTTGCTCGAATTCCTTGTCAATGAACAAGATGAGAAGGAGAAAGAGAATCTGGTCAAAATGCTCACGGAGGCATCAGATAACCTTTTGGAGACGCTCGATAATCTCAATGAGGTAGTGGCCATAAGCACTAATATAAACCTCGAGAAAAAACCGGTTTCCCTTAACGAAAAAATTGATGTAGTTGAGCAGAATCTGGCAGCTTTCCTAAAAAAGAACAAGGCAAAAATTATTAATGAGATCCCGCAAGGCACTATGGTAAGGGTTATCCCAGCCTACCTGGATAGTATTCTAATGAATTTTATCACCAACGCTGTAAAGTATAAAGATCCCAACAGGTCACCAATCATAAAACTTACCCTTGAAAAAACAGAACAATACACTATTCTCAGCATACAGGACAATGGCTTGGGGATCGACTTAAATAAATACGGTACAAAGCTTTTTGGCATGTACAAAACCTTTCATGATAATCCGGATGCGCGCGGGATAGGTTTATACATTACTAAAAACCAAATTGAAGCTATGAACGGGCGCATTGAAGTGGCTAGTGAATTGGGAACGGGAACTACATTTAACATATTTTTTAATGAAAAAAATTAATGCCATTAGCATCATTGACGATGATCCCATTACAGTATTTGGAATAAAAAAAATGCTTAGTTCCTTAAATGCCAGTGACAATATCATCACCTATGCCAATGGGAAAGAGGCTATTGATGGTATTAAAGCCCGGATTGCAGAAAATCTTGAGGTTCCGGAAGTAATTTTTCTGGATATTAACATGCCCATAATGGATGGATGGCAGTTTCTGGAAGAATTTATTCAACTTCCTATGAATCAAAAAATCAGGGTAAACATTGTGACTTCCTCCATTGATCCTGCAGACCGGCAGAATTGGGAATACTACAAGGGAAAGACCCATCACGTAATAGATTATAAAAACAAGCCCATTCGCAGGGAGGATATCTCAGAAATAACCAGGGTGGCTTAATCTGATACCCCTTTATTTTATCTATTTTTGGAGTAGTTAATTTCTAGTAGCTGCTATCTGATTTATGAGAACCCTGGGAACGCTTTTATTGTTTTTGTGGATCCTCGCCTGTGAAACGGAGATAGAAAAAGCAGTGGGAGACTTTAAAACACCATATGAATTGGACAATGGCAATGAAACTGCCACTTATGAGGAGGCCATCTCCTTTTATATCCAACTTGCTAAAGAATTTCCGGAAATAAGTATTCAATCTGCAGGAAATACGGACATTGGTAAACCCCTGCACATAGTGACTTTCAATCCCGACGGGGATTTTAATTTTCAGAAAATTGGAAGGGATAAATCCCTTATACTGATCAACAACGGTATCCACCCGGGAGAAAGTGATGGCATTGACGCCACAATGCTATTATTCCGGGATTTAGCACTAAAACGGCAGGAATGGCCAAAGAACGTTGTTCTCACAGCTATCCCGGTTTATAATATAGGAGGCGCTTTGAACCGGAACAGTAAAACCAGGGTTAATCAGAACGGTCCTGCCACCTATGGTTTCAGAGGCAACGCACAGAATTATGATCTAAATAGAGACTTTATAAAAAACGATACGGAAAATGCCCGGAGTTTTGCGGCGATCTTTCACCTTATAAAACCCGACCTTTTTGTTGATACTCATGTGAGTAACGGGGCAGATTATCAATATGTTCTTACACATCTTTTTACGCAGCACAACCGACTGGGGGGTAGTCTGGGACGTTTTTTACACGAGAAATTACAACCGGGCCTGGAGGATGCCTTAAAAAACGACAAATGGGACATTACCCCGTACGTAAACGTTTTCAACCGGGTTCCTGAAAGCGGTTTTTCGCAGTTTATGGACGGCCCCAGATATTCCACTGGCTATGCCACCCTCTGGAATACCTTTGGCCTGATGGTGGAAACCCATATGTTAAAACCTTATTCCACAAGGGTAGCTGGCACCTATACCTTGCTCTCAAATCTTGTTAGGCTAGCAGATAGTTTACATCCAGAAGTCAAAAAACTTAGAAATGCAGCCCTAACCCGTCACAGGCAGTGGAATTATTATCCCATAAAATGGAAGGTAGACTCTAGCAGGACCACGGTATTAAACTTTAAAGGTTTTGAGGCCGATACATTGGAAAGTGCTCTCACAGGGTTCCCCAGACTTAAATACAACCGCCACCGGCCCTTTCAAAAAGAAGTAACCTATTATGATTATTTCAAACCAACCGATTCGGTAGCAGTCCCTCATGCATATCTAATCCCTAAAGGATGGGGTAAAATCATTCCATTTCTGGAGCGGAACCAAATAGATTATCAAGTTTTGGAAAAGGACACGCTGCTATTAGTTGAGGCTTATACTATAGCAGATTATAAGACCAGAAACAGGCCCTATGAGGGCCATTATCTCCACTATGACACAAAAGTTAATGCTCAAAAAGTTAACACCTCTTTTTCCCAGGGAGATATTTACATCCACACAGATCAGCCAGGGATAAGGTACCTTTTGGAAACTTTGGAGCCTGCGGCTACCGACTCCTTTTTCAACAGGAATTTTTTTGATCCCATCCTGCAACGCAAGGAAGGTTTTTCACCTTATGTCTTTGAAGAAGTTGCTCAAGCCCTGCTTGAAAAGAACGAAGAACTAAGACTGGAATTTGATACCAAGAAACAAAACGATGAATCTTTTTCTAATAATTGGTACGCACAACTTTCATGGCTTTACGGTAAGTCCGAGCATTCAGAATCCTCATTTATGCACTACCCGGTATATCGGGTATTGAAGCAATAATCCTGATCAATGCCCAAATAATGTTTTAATATTGGTATAGGATTTCTCCAGTGCCTTCTGGATTTTCTTTGGCCCCTTCCACTTTACTCTCTCAATTCCCTCGCTTTTCTGACCCTTAAGTCTGCCTTTGAAATTCGTTTTCATGGCGTACCAGTGAACCTCTTTTAATTTGTATCGGCCTTTGCTCCTGAAAATATGATACGTGGTATTCAGAAAGTTCTCAATCTTCAGATTTTCTACCCCCGTTTCCTCTTCAACTTCCCGAATAGCACATTCCTCAAGAGATTCTCCCTTCTCTAATTTGCCTTTGGGCAGGTCCCATTTATTATTTCTGTAAATGAACAAAACCTTACCCTCCTTATTGGTCACTACTCCCCCCGCGGCAATCTCCATTGGAATCTTTTTGGTAAACTTTTTCAGAATTTCCTCGTTGTTAGGGTGATAGATAAAGGCAGTTTCCAATCGTTTGTTGGCAAGGGCATCAATAGCCTTGTTGATCGCTTCACTATTTAAAAGGAAGTATTCGCCATTGTTTGTTTCAGAGAGTTTGTTCGTTAAAATCAAGGGGGCGTTTTTAACAAAAACTTTATACATTTGCGAAATGGTTTTGGACAAAGATACCGCGGCGAAAACTGCAGAACTTCTATTGCAAATTAATGCAATAAAGTTGAGACCTGAAAATCCCTTTACATGGGCTTCAGGATGGCAATCTCCGATCTACTGCGACAATAGGATTATCCTTTCATACCCTGCTATTAGAAACTTTGTAAGGGAAGAAATGGCCAAACAAGTTGAGGCCTTGTATGGAAAACCGGAAGTGATAGCAGGAGTGGCAACAGGAGCAATAGGAATTGGAATGCTGGTGGCCGAGTATTTAGGCCTCCCATTTATTTATGTAAGGCCAGAACCCAAATCTCATGGACGTCAGAATCAGATTGAAGGCTACCTGGAAGCAAATCAGAAAGTAGTGGTTATTGAAGATCTGATAAGTACCGGGAAGAGTAGTCTAAATGCAGTCAATGCCTTAAAATCACAAAATGCAGTTGTAAAAGGAATGGTTGCGATCTTTACCTACGGCTTTGACGCCGCTGCTGAAAATTTCGCCAAAAACGAGGTAGATCTTCATACCCTGTGTGACTATGAAAATCTTATAAAAAAGGCTTCGGAAAGCAGTTATATCCGGGAAGATCAAATGGCAACATTAATGGAATGGAGGCAAAATCCCTCTGAATGGAAAAAGTAGAAATATGCATATAGAGACCCCAAAAAAAAGTATTCAGAAAAATAGCCGGGAAGTTTTCGAATTTCTAACAGATCTCAAAAATTTCGAGCTGCTGATGCCTGACAATATTGACAAATTTGAGATAATTGATCAGGACACTTTCTTATTTGCATTAAAAGGAATGCCGGAAATAGCCCTGCGAAGGAAGGAACAACACCCCAATGACAAGATTGTACTTGGAGCAGCGAGTGAAAAATTACCCTTTACCCTTACTGCAAATATTACTGAGGTTTCTGAAAACCAAAGTGATATCGCTTTAAGTTTTGAAGGTGAATTTAATGCTATGATGGCAATGATGATCAAAACCCCGATTACCAATTTTATCAATACCCTCTCTGAAAATCTCGACCGAATCCCCTAGTCTATTAGGTGACCTAAAATACCTGCAATTAATAAAGAAGTCTTATCTCGTTATGGCGAAACTCCTTTTGCCTGCCATTTTCCGTTTCCACCAACAGTAGGCCACTATTGTTAATTCCCTGTATAGTACCCCTGAATTCATTTTGATCCAATCCCATGAAGCGGCTTACTGTATGGCGCCTGAATAATTTGGAAGCGTACAATTCCTTTGCCTCTGATATCGGAGTGGTTTCAATTTTTCCAAATGACTGGGCCATTTCCTTAACCAGAGTATCCATCACCCTGTCAATATCGAGTTCTTTGCCCAAAAGCAATTGCATTGATGTAGCCCTGAGCGATTCCCCAAAATTCGTTTGATTTATGTTCAGACCAATCCCTATAACAGAGGAGGTTATTCTTTGTCCCTTTACCATATTTTCCACCAAAATCCCGCAGATCTTCTTGTCGCCTGACATTATGTCGTTAGGCCATTTCACCTGCAAGTCTGGAATAGCATAGTGTTTAAGGGTAAGATATACCGCCAGGGAACTTGCAATGTTCAGGATAAACTGTTGTGTAATATCTAAGGCTTTAAAATGTTTTAAAACACTGATTGTTAGATTTTTACCTGGTTCGGATAGCCAGTCACGCCCCAGTTGACCACGGCCTTTTTTTTGATTTGATGTTACAACTATGGTAAAATCTTCCACGAATTGGGTCCGCAATAAATCCTTGAGGTATCCATTGGTAGAATCCGTGGCATCAAGTTTGATCAATTGCATGGTACGACGAGGTTTTTGATGTACAATGTTATGTTAAAAACAATAGCTGACAAAACAAAAAAATAATAACTTTGTAGAAATTAAATTCACTGAATGCAGAAAAGGAAAGCTAGTGCAGATGAGCTTATAGCCTTAATCTTACATGGAATAGAAGAAGTTAAAGGACTCGAAATAAATCTACTAGACCTTAGAGAAATTGAAAATACCGTTTGCGACTATTTCATAATATGTAATGGCACTTCCAACACCCATGTGAATGCCATAGTCAATTCCATCCAGAAGACAGTTAGCAAAGCCATACAAGATAAGCCCTGGCATGTGGAAGGCGGTGAGAATGCAGAATGGGTATTGTTAGATTATGTGAATGTTGTTGTTCATGTATTCCAGCAACACGTGAGGGAGTTCTACGATATTGAGGGTCTTTGGGGTGATGCGAAGATGACCTTGGTCGAAAGCAATTTTAATCAGTAAAAAGAAACGATGGCAAAAGATAATAAAACACCTCAAAAAAAACCTCGGTTTAGTGCCTGGTGGATCTATGGACTCATAGCCATACTCCTGATCGGCTTCCAGTTTTTTGGCAGTGATGGTCTGAATGCGACAAAAAAGACCACCACCTCGGAGCTGCAGGAATATTTGAGGAATGGTGACATTAAAAAAATAGTGATTATCACCAATACGGACCAGGCTAAGGTCTTTTTAACAGAGGAAGCCCTTCAGAAAGATGTTCACAAAGAAGTCTCGGACAAACCTTTATTCCCTTCTACCGGAATGGTTCCACAATACATTCTGGATTTCGGGGATCTGCAAATATTTCAAAACGAAATAACAGAGATCAAGAAAGAGAACAGTCTGGATACCATTGTAGAATTCGATAAGGAGTCTAATGTCTTTACGGACTTGCTCTTTTCAATCCTACCTTTTGTCTTAATTATCGGGATATGGATTTACCTGATGCGCCGAATGTCTGGCGGAGCCGGTGGCGGAGCCGGAGGACAGATCTTTAATATTGGCAAATCCAAAGCAAAACTGTTTGATGAGAAGACCGATACCCGAACTTCCTTTCAGGATGTTGCAGGACTTGAAGGTGCGAAGGAAGAAGTTGAGGAAATCGTGGAATTCCTAAAAAATCCGGATAAATACACCTCCCTCGGAGGGAAAATTCCAAAAGGAGCCCTATTGGTAGGCCCCCCGGGAACAGGAAAAACCTTGTTGGCAAAAGCCGTAGCAGGAGAGGCAAAAGTCCCCTTCTTCTCGCTCTCCGGTTCCGATTTTGTGGAGATGTTCGTAGGGGTCGGAGCC
>CBDUAW010000053.1:0-10151 GCA_965365215.1 uncultured Eudoraea sp.
GGGGGTTTTATGGTTTATCGCAGAAATAATGGCGATGTTGGGGCAATAGATTATCGGGAAAAGGCTCCAATGGCGGCCCACAAGGATATGTATTTGGATTCCCTGGGGAATGTAATTCCGGGGATGAGCACTGTGGGAGCAACGGGAGTAGGAGTGCCCGGAACCATTGCCGGTATATTTGAAGTTCATGAAAAGTTTGGATCCCTACCTATTGAAGAAATTATTGAGCCAGTTATTGCATTGGTTGATCAGGGGGTTGAAGTTACCGAGAAACAGGCCAAAAGGTTAGACTACTTTTGGGACCAGATTGTAGCCGTAAACGGCGATAATACCCTTTTTTATAACAAATGTATGCCTGGAGATACGCTTCGTTATCCCGCATTGGCCACCACCTTGAGGCGGATTGCAAAAAATGGCAGGGATGAATTCTACAAAGGGGAAACCGCAAAGATCCTGGCCAGGTTTGTTCAGGAAAATGGCGGTTTTATAACCGAAGAGGATTTGGCGAAGTATGAAGCCAAATGGCGGCAACCAATTATTTTCAGGTACAAGGATTTAAAGATTATTTCAATGAGCCCACCCAGTAGTGGGGGTGTAACCATGAATCAGATCTTTAAAATGATAGAGCCCCATAAGGTTTCGAAGTTTGGTCATAACGAAGCTAAAACCATACAGCTATTTACGGAAGCTGCAAGAAGGGCTTATGCCGATCGCAATTACTTTCTTGGAGATCCGGATTTTGTTGATATCCCGCTAGATGTTTTATTGAATACAAGCTACCTGGAAGAAAGAATGGAGCAGTTTTCTTTTGAGAAGGCCACTCCTTCCTCAGCAGTAGAACGCGGGAATGTTCAAATAGTTGAAAGCGCTGAAACTACCCACTATTCTATAGTGGATGAGGAGGGTAATGCCGTATCGGTCACCACCACCCTGAATGGGGCTTATGGATCTAAGTTGTACTGTGATGAACTGGGGTTCTTCTTAAATAATGAGATGGACGATTTTAGCTCCAAACCCGGGGTACCTAATATGTTTGGATTAATTGGCGCAGAAGCGAATAGCATAGCCCCCGAAAAAAGGATGCTGAGCAGCATGACGCCTACCATTGTTGAAAAAGACGATAAACTTTGGATGGTTGTGGGTACGCCTGGTGGCTCTACCATAATCACCGCAGTAGCCCAAACCATTTTAAATGTTTACGAATTTAACCTGAGCATGCAGGATGCAGTTAATGCGCCAAGGTTTCATCACCAGTGGTTACCCGATGTTATCACCTTTGAACCGGAAGGATTTTCTGATGCTTTGAAAGATGAATTAAAAGGTAAAGGCTATAATATCAATGAAGACCGTACTCCCATTATGGGCAAAGTAGATGCCATCAGAATCCTGGAGGATGGCCGGTTAGAAGGTGGTGCCGATAAGCGAGGTGACGATACAGCGGTTGGATATTAATCCTGTTATAGCCTGGTATTACGCTATCAACCTTGAATTTGTTTTTTCAATTCATCCATAGATTGCTGTAGCTGTCTGAGGAGTCCTTTTTCTGTGGTAGCTTCAATCCCAAAGGTAAGTTTACTGCTTACCTGCCAGAGTTCCTGGATCTGTTCCGCTTTTATGGTGTATGGTGGGTAGGTTTCGTTCAGGGAAATCAAAACCAGTTCGGAATTATTTGGGGAACGGTCTATTTTCTTCACGAGGACAGCGTCTTGTAAGACAATGACATAGATCTTATTAGGGCTCACATCATCCAGATCTTCAACAGCCCTGGCCAAAACCCAATCTCCGGGATGGAGGTTTGGTAACATACTATCCCCTTCTACCTGAAAGCCCCTGTAACTGGCATTCCGGAATTCTGGAATGGGCAGATCAAAAGCAGGTAATTGACGATACCAACTTGTATCGTGTATGTTCTGAGGATAACCCGCTGCAGCTTTTGCATTTACCAATACCATATTGTCCTTGTCTGCTGAATCTACCGTAACCACCTTCGGAATTACACTGGTCCTGGAAGTTTCCAGATATTGAGCCTCACTTTCACCAAATAACCAAAGTGGATTAATCTTGAATTGACGTAGCAGCTCCATTACCACCTTTCCCGATAATTTGGTCCTCCCCCGCTCTATATCCGCAGTAGTATTCGATATTCCAAGGAGCTGAGCAAACTCTGTCTGGGTATATCCCAGATCTCTTCTGATACTTATAAACCTCTTAAGGGTTAACTCGTTTTCCATATTACATTATTTAGACATGAATTTTGATAAATGCCGGTTTGTGGCCCTAACTAAGCCTTCTCAAAGATACACAATTTGGAATATATCCAAAATATTTATGGAATATTTCCATTATTAGGATATTTTCCATATTTTTGGATTAATTACAAAACAATAGGGCTGGAAATATAATTGCATCACGCTTTTTTAGGTGTATAATATGAATCTCAAAAATAAATAGGTATGGAAAATGGTCTGACACTAAAATACGATGGGAGCTTCAACGGCTTTCTTACGGTGGTTTATGAAGCTTTTGAAAATAAATATGAAATCGCAGATATCCGTAAAGAAGCCCGGTCACAACAGGGGTTATTTAACGAAATTGAAATGATCTCGACCGATATGATAAAGGCAAAACGCGTATGGTATGGAGTCCGGAAAAAGAATTACGATGCCATTAAGCAGATCTACTTTGCCTTTCTAAGTGAAGAAGATGGTATTGAGAAATTACTGTATGCCTATATCAGGACTTTATATTTTGGCAAGGAAAAGCATAGTTCCAATTCGCAACATGAGATAGCAGAAAAAATTTTTCGCTTAAATAATGTGGTTGGCAAGGAGAAAAAAAGCATAGAGAGATCACTATCCTTAAAACCTTTCTCCGGAGGGTTATCAGTTACCTATATTGCTCCTGAGTTTAATGTATTGCCTTTAATTTCCAGATATTTCAGACTAACTCACAATACTCATCCCTGGGTTATTTTTGATCGCAAAAGAAATTATGGCCTTTATTTTAACGGGATTAAGGTGAGTCTGATAAATAAAATTCCCGAAATGGTCTTTGAGCCCCAATCAGAAAGAAGGGGTCAAATCAAAGCAGCCTAATAGCCTGGACTGGATTACCGGCTGTTGATTCCAGATGTGGCTAAAATGTATACTGCATGACCGCTAAATCCGCTTCCTTTTTAGTGGTCAAAACCGTACCTTTGCAACTTTGTCCAAAAGAATGATCAATTTCGAGGAAAATATTCTGGTAAAAGGTGCAAGGGTACACAACCTGAAGAATATTGACGTTACCATTCCAAGGGAAAAATTAGTAGTAATTACTGGTCTTTCAGGAAGCGGAAAGTCTTCCCTGGCTTTTGATACTATCTACGCCGAAGGCCAGAGAAGATATATTGAAACTTTTTCTGCCTATGCCAGGCAATTTTTAGGTGGATTGGAACGGCCCGATGTGGATAAAATTGATGGTTTATCCCCTGTTATTGCCATTGAACAGAAAACTACTTCCAAATCGCCAAGATCTACCGTAGGGACCATTACCGAGGTGTATGATTTTCTCAGGCTTCTTTTTGCAAGAGCCGGGGAAGCATATAGTTATAATACCGGTGAGAAAATGGTAAGCTATAGTGATGAACAGATCAAGGAGCTGATCAAATCGTCCTATGCGCAAAAAAGGATTAACATCCTAGCCCCGGTAATTAAATCCAGAAAGGGGCATTATCGGGAACTCTTTGAGCAAATAGGAAAACAGGGGTTTGTTAAAGTCCGTATTGATGGGGAGATCAGAGATATTGTAAAAGGACTTAAGGTTGATCGCTACAAGACACACGATATTGAAATTGTCATAGACCGACTACAAGTGGAATCTACCGAGGCGCTAGACAAGAGGCTTACGGAGTCCATTCATACGGCAATGTATAGCGGAAATAATGTCTTGATGGTCCTGGAAGAAGGGGAAACCGTTCCACGCTATTTTAGTCGGGACCTTATGTGTCCCACAACCGGGATCTCCTACCCCACCCCAGAACCCAACACCTTTTCTTTCAATTCACCGAAAGGGATGTGCCCTAATTGCAACGGACTGGGACATGTCTATGAGATCAATGAAAATAAGATTTTCCCTAATAAGAAGCTTTCTATTCATGGCGGAGGGATTGCACCCCTGGGCGAGTACAAGAAATCCTGGGCTTTTAAACAACTGGAGACCATAGCGAAACGCTATGAGTTTCAACTTACAGATCCCATTAAAACCATTCCCGCCCAGGCCGTGGAAATAATCCTGTATGGTGGTAGTGAGCGTTTTGAGGTAGACTCTAAAACCCTCGGCGTTCGCAGAGAATATCAGATTGATTATGAGGGTATTGCTAATTTCATCAAGGCACAATACCAACAGGCCGATTCCACTAGCATTAAAAGATGGGCACGGGAGTATATGGACAGGATAGGTTGTCCTGAATGCAACGGCTCTCGTCTTAAACTGGCATCCCGAAATTTTATAATTAACGGCAATAACATAGCCGACTTAGCAGGGATGGATATTGCCGATCTGGCAGAATTCTTTGAATCGCTGAAAGATGAATTGAAGGGGAATCAAAAGATTATTGCGGAAGAGATCATAAAAGAAATTAAAACGCGAATAAGGTTTCTGCTCGATGTTGGCCTGGACTACCTCTCCCTTAACCGTAGCTCCAAATCACTCTCAGGCGGGGAGGCGCAACGCATTCGTTTGGCCACCCAAATAGGTTCTCAGCTGGTTGGGGTATTGTATATCCTTGATGAACCCAGTATAGGACTGCACCAGCGAGATAATAACCGATTGATTAGGTCTTTGGAAGCATTACGCGATATAGGAAATTCGGTTATTGTGGTAGAGCACGACAGGGATATGATAGAAAGTGCGGATCATGTAATTGATATTGGTCCAAAAGCAGGAAAACACGGTGGAGAAATTATTTCACAGGGACATCCGGAAGAGTTACTGAACCATCATACCCTCACAGCAGATTACATTACCGGCCTGAAGGAGATCGAGGTTCCTGAAAAAAGACGTAAGGGCAATGGTAAAGAAATAGTACTCACAGGTTGTTCAGGAAATAACCTGAAAAACATCACTGCTAAATTTCCTCTGGGAAAAATGATTGGGGTTACCGGCGTATCAGGTAGCGGTAAGTCAACCCTCGTCAATGAAACGCTCTATCCCATTATGAACGCCCACTTCTTTAATGGCGTTAAAAAACCAATGCCGTACAAAGCAATCAAGGGGCTTCATCATGTAGATAAGGTTATAGACATTAATCAATCGCCCATTGGAAGGACCCCAAGATCTAATCCGGCAACATATACAGGGGTGTTTGGGGAAATCAGATCCCTCTTTTCCAAAACGCCGGAAGCAGCAATACGCGGATATAAGCCAGGGCGTTTTAGCTTTAATGTAAAAGGTGGTCGATGTGAAACCTGCATGGGAGGTGGATTACGCGTTATTGAAATGAACTTTTTGCCTGATGTCTACGTGGAATGCGAAACCTGCAATGGCAAAAGATTTAACAGGGAAACCCTGGAAATACGTTATAAAGGGAAGTCTATTGCAGATGTTCTTGAAATGACAATAGATGAAGCCGTTCGTTTTTTTGAGAATATTCCAAAAATTCATCGGAAACTGAAAACAATTCAGGATGTGGGTTTAGGCTATATTTCACTTGGACAACAATCCACTACCCTCTCAGGTGGCGAAGCCCAAAGAGTGAAACTTGCTACCGAACTATCAAAAAGAGATACGGGCAATACTTTTTATATACTGGATGAGCCTACTACCGGTCTCCATTTCGAAGATATCCGAGTCCTGCTCGAAGTCCTGAATAAACTGGTGGATAAAGGCAACACGGTTCTGACGATTGAACATAATATGGATGTGATTAAGATGGCAGATCATATCATAGATATTGGATATGAAGGAGGCCGTGGAGGTGGTATGGTTGTTGCAGAAGGTACCCCGGAAGAAGTAGCGCTAGACCCCAAGAGCTACACTGCTAAATTCCTTAAAAGGGAATTAAAAGAGTTTACCAGAAGTATTGAGGTTAGTCAATAAAAATAAACATCCCTATATTACCGTTTACGCTAAAGGGTTAAAACAATATCATGAGAAAAGAAATGCATCACAAAGGATGGAACGAGATAAAAACTAATGATTCCTGGGCGATTTTTAAGATTATGGGGGAATTTGTCAATGGCTTTGAGAAAATGAGTGCCATTGGTCCTTGTGTGACTATTTTTGGATCTGCCAGAACGCAACAAGAACAAAAGTACTACGAACTTACCGTCAATATTGCCAAGAGAATCTCTGAAGCGGGCTATGGTATCATTACCGGTGGGGGTCCAGGGATTATGGAAGCAGGAAATCGAGGAGCCCACCTTGCCGGGGGCACTTCTGTTGGCTTAAACATAGACCTGCCTTTTGAACAACATGACAACCCCTATATAGATGACGATAAAAGCCTTGATTTTGACTACTTTTTTGTTCGTAAAGTAATGTTTGTAAAGTATTCCCAGGGCTTTGTAGTTTTACCCGGTGGTTTTGGAACTCTGGACGAGCTTTTTGAAGCAATAACGCTTATACAGACCAACAAAATTGGACGTTTTCCAATTATTTTAGTGGGCTCCGAATTCTGGGAAGGCCTTATGAAATGGCTAAAAGCAACTATGCTTGAGGCTGGAAATATAAGTGCAACCGATCTTGATCTTATCAAAATAGCAGATACGGATGAAGAAGTTGTACAAATCATTGACGCCTTCTACAAAGGCCATACCTTAAGCCCCAACTTTTAATATCCGTATGCCTGTATTCAAAAAGGTTGCATTAATTTTTGTTCGCCTGTTTGGCCTCTGCATCATAATTGCACCAACTTCTCTTATTGGCCAGCACCTGAATACTTTAAAGGCAACTCTTGAGGCAGATATTAAAACCGTTAATATTCAACAGGAATTTACCTATGAAAACACAAGTAGGGACACTTTAAATGAGCTTTATTTCAATGATTGGGCACATGCCTATGCTGACAAGAATACAGCGCTTGCCAAACGCTTTGCGGAAGATTTCAAAAAAAGCCTCCACCTGGCCAAAGATAGTAACCGCGGATCTACAGAGATCCTTAGCATGGTCGATGAGGATTATCGAAACTTGGTGTGGCAACGTTTAAAAAATCAAATAGACTTAATAAAATTAACCCTCAATAAACCCTTATTACCCGGTGGCAGGATGAAATTCATTTTTACCTATTCTGTAAAACTTCCACCCAACAGATATACGCCATACGGATACGCCAATGACGGGGGATACTACCTGAAAGACTGGTATCTTACTCCGGCTGTATACGAGGGCGAATGGCAGCTTTATTCCAACAAAAATCTTGAGGATCTGCATACCGGAAACACAGATACTAATATCTTTTTTACTTATCCGCCGAACCTGGATTTGGGAACAAACTTCCACGAGGTAGACATTACACCTTTCCCTGATAAATTGTATGCCACACTTACAGGGATGAACCGTAAAAGTTGTGATATTATCCTCAATAGTCAACGAGAATTTATAAAGCATGTTACCCCTCATCTTATCGTGGTCACGGATATTGGATCTAATAAGTATGATGAGATCTCCCAGGGGATTTCTATAAACAGGATTACAAAATTTATTCAAGAGAACCTTGGGGATTTCCCATATGAACAGCTTTTGGTAAGTGAAACCGATTTCAATAAAAATCCGTTGTATGGCCTTAGTCAGCTACCCACCTTTATCAGGCCTTATGAAGCGCAATTCCAGTTCGAGTTAAAGTTTCTGAAAACGGCCCTCAGGAGCTATATGAGAGAGTCTATTTTTGTGAATCCAAGGAAACAACAATGGGTTACGGATGCCCTGGTTAACTATCTCATGATCAATTATGTAGATAATTTTTATCCGGATCAAAAACTATTGGGGAAATTATCGGACATGTGGGGCGTTAGAAATTACCATTTGGCCGATATGGATTTTAATGAGCAATATGCATTTTTCAATATGCTAACTGCACGGAAGAACCTGGATCAGCCACTTACCACACCCAACGATTCCCTCATCAAATTCAATCAGAAGATAGCCAATACATATAAGGCTGGGCTTGGCCTTGCCTATCTGGCAGACTACCTGGGCAAGGAAAGTGTAGATAAAAGCGTAAAGGAATTCTATGAGTCGTACAAACTTAAACCGGTAGATCCGGAAGATTTTGTCAGAATCCTGATTGAAAACTCGGACAAAGATGTAGATTGGTTTTATGATACCTATATCTCCTCTGAAAAACGAATCGACTTTAAGATCAGTAGGGTAATCAAAACCAATGATTCCCTTTATGTCACTATTAAGAACAAAACCGGAACAAATGTCCCAATTTCACTATTTGGATTGCGAAATGATACCATAGTTTCCAAAAATTGGATCACAGGAATTGAAAGTGAAAAGACGATCACGCTCCCGAGGAACCGGGAAAAAAGATTGGTGCTAAATTACGACCAGAAAATTCCGGAATTTAATCAGCGCGACAATTGGAAAACCTTGAGGGGTTGGTTTTCCAGCAACAAAAAACTGAAATTACAATTCTTCAAGGATTCCGAGGACCCCTACTACAACCAGATTTTTTATATGCCAGTGGCAAATTTTAATGTCTATGACGGGATCTCGCCTGGGCTGAGGTTTACAAATAAAACCTTGTTAGAGAGGCCATTTATTTTTGATTTTTCTCCTACATATGCCTTAAAAGAGCAGTCTCTTGTTGGATTTGCGCGTTTAAACTATCGACAGTATCTCAAAAAAAGCGGTCTTTATGTTATCAATTACTCGTTGAGAGGTTCTACATTCCATTTTCAAACCAATTCCCGATACAGCACCATTACACCTTCTATAGGTTTTGGATGGCGGCCCGAAGATTTGATTTCCAACAAAAGAAAATCTTTGATTTTTCGATACGTTAATGTTATCAGGGACATTGACCCCAACCTTGAGTTAGAGACCGATCCCGATTACGGAGTATTCAATATCCGTTACAATAACATTAACAATGGGATCATTGATTACTTTTCCTGGTTTGCAGATGCACAACACTCAACAGACTTCAGCAAGATTGCCCTGAATATGGAGTATCGGAAATTATTTCGAAATAATACTCAGCTAAACCTACGCTTTTTTGCCGGAAAGTTTTTGAGGAATGAAACGAATTCAGACTTTTTTAGTTTTGCCTTAGACCGACCCACTGATTACCTTTTTGATTATAACTATTTGGGAAGATCAGAAGATTCTGGTATTACCAGCCAACAGATCATTATTGCGGAAGGTGGATTTAAATCCCAATTGGTAAATCCTTTTGCCAACGATTGGATCGCAACTTCAAACCTTAGTTTCAACCTGTGGAAATGGGTTGAATTATACGGAGATGCCGGTTTTATTAAAAATAGAAATACCGCCACCCGCTTTGTCTATGACTCCGGCATAAGGCTAAATCTGGTTACTGATTACTTTGAATTATACTTCCCTCTATACTCCAATAATGGCTGGGAAATAGCCCAACCCTTCTACAATGAAAAAATTCGTTTTGTGGTTACAATCAGCCCTAGAACCCTAATCGGATTATTCACCCGGAAATGGTTTTAAATTGAATTATTCTCATTTTTAGGCAATTAAATTGAGAGAAATTAAATTTTGAAATAAAATTAATCACATTTTTTAGCATATAGTTAAAATATTTCACGATTTGGAGATTGCAAAAATCATATTCTTTTGATACTTTTGCCCAAATTCCATGTGCCTAATGAGTGTTAAATTTCAGACAAGTGATGACATTTCTTTTGATGACTTCAAGGCGCAAATTCTTTTCGATTATAAAACGGCCATAACGAGCAGGGAATGCAGTTTACTGGGGCGTAGGGAAGTACTTACCGGTAAAGCTAAATTCGGAATCTTTGGTGATGGCAAGGAAGTTCCACAGCTGGCCATGGCCAGAGCGTTCAAAAATGGTGATTTCAGAAGTGGCTATTACAGAGATCAGACCTTCATGATGGCCCTGGGTTTGCTTTCGCCCAAGGAATTTTTTCACGGCCTGTATGCAACTACTGATCTGGAAAAGGAACCGATGAGTG
>CBDUAW010000054.1:0-10029 GCA_965365215.1 uncultured Eudoraea sp.
AGTATCGCATTTTGTGATACTTTTTTAGTTTTTATACTATTTTTACACTTCAATGCATCTGCCCAGGTGCTGGAATTGGTAGACAGGCATGGTTGAGGGCCATGTGTCCATTAGGGCGTATGGGTTCGACTCCCATCCTGGGCACGTAAGCCTCTAGATTTAGTTATTTAGGGGCTTTTTTAGCAATATTATGTTCAATTTTTAGATAAGAGAATTGAAAACCATAATCGTCATAGGAGGAGGAATCGTAGGGTTAAGTTCGGCCTACTACCTGCAAAAGGAGGGGCATGATGTAGTGGTGATCGACAAATCGGATATGTCTGCAGGGGCCTCTTATGTTAACGCAGGATACCTAACCCCCAGCCATATTATTCCCCTGGCCTCCCCGGGGATGATGGTAAAAGGTATAAAATGGATGTTCAATAGCAGCAGTCCATTTTATATGAAGCCCCGACTTAATTCTGACTTCTTAAAATGGGCCTGGTATTTTAACAGGTCGGCCACAAGATCTCACGTAGAAAAAGCGATTCCTTTAATTAAGGATATAAACCTCCTGAGTAAAGAGTTGTATACTGAAATGCACATTTCAGGAGAATTGGGAGACTTCCAATTGGAAAAAAAAGGGCTGCTCATGCTTTACAAAACCTCTAAAGAGCGGGACCATGAAAAACAAGTAGCCCGCAGGGCTGCTGATGAGGGATTGGCTGTTAGGGAACTCAATGCTAAGGAGTTGGCAAGATTGGAACCAGGCCTCAGTAAGGATATCCTGGGGGCAGTACACTACGAATGTGATGCTCATACTTCCCCACACGAGATAATGGCCAAGCTAAAGGTATATCTCATTGACCAGGGCGTACTATTGAAAACCAAGGAAGAAGTCCTTGATTTTGAGACAGGTAAAGGGGAAATAATTGCCGTACGTACTTCAAAGGGCACTTACAAAGCAGATGAAGTTGTTTTTGCGGCCGGATCCTGGTCACAAGATCTGTCTAAAAAATTAGGACTTAAGCTATCCGTTCAGCCTGGAAAAGGGTATCGGATCAATGTAAACAGAGAAACCCCCGTACATCTGCCGGCAATCCTCATGGAAGCCAAAGTGGCCGTTACCCCTATGCGTGGTTTTACCCGCTTTGCAGGTACCATGGAATTTTCGGGGATCAATCATCGTATCCGAACCGAACGCGTGGAAGCCATTGCAAAGGCAGTAGAGGAATTCTACCCTGAGCTTCAAATTTCAGAAGCGGAGAAAAAGAATGCAAAATGTGGTCTGAGGCCGGTTACACCCGATGGATTGCCCTATATTGGGAAAACTTCCAGATATAAAAACCTAATCATTGCTACAGGCCATGCCATGATGGGTTGGAGCCTGGGGCCTGCTACCGGCAAGTTGGTTGCTGAAATAATTGGAGAACAACGGCTATCCATGGAGGTTGGGGGGTTTCACCCGGAACGCAAATTTTAATGCCGCTGCTTAAACATCTATTTTTTCAAATTTCGGGGAATTTCCCAGTATCTTCATAATAACTACCACACCTTCAGGACATAGTTTTGATCAGGACCTCTTGCTCATTATCCATGGGAAACCTCAACAGATTTATGTCCAGGATAGGAACATGTTAACAAACAGCACAATATTCCATTGTGAAGGGCAAAATTTAACTTAATTATTAGAAACTTCTTCTTGAAAATTGTAACTTTGTTTAACAATGAATCCAAAAAGATGAACAACGTTAAGAAGTCTTTCAGTATCCGTGATCTTGAAAACCTTTCCGGGATTAAAGCCCATACCATCAGAATTTGGGAAAAACGGTACGGATTACTATCGCCAGAACGAACCAGCACCAATATCAGAACTTATAGTTTAGGCAGTTTGCAGAAACTGTTAAATGTGACCTTGTTATACAACAATGGCTACAAGATTTCCAAGATTGCCAAAATCCCTGAGGGGGAAATTCCACAGGTGGTTCGGGAAATTGTAGCGAAAAATAGCACTAAAAATCACGCTATCAATGCCTTTAAACTGGCCATGATCAATTTTGACAAGACCATGTTCCAGCATACATACAATAGTTTGCTTACAGATCGTAATTTCAGAGAAATTTTCTGGGAGGTATTTATTCCCCTGTTGAATGAATTAGGCCTCTTATGGCAAACAGATACAATTAGTCCTGCGCATGAACATTTTATTACAAATCTGATCAAGCAAAAAATCTATACCAGCACTGAAAAAATACAAACCATTGAGCCTTCAAGAAAGGACAAGGTATTTGTTTTGTATCTCCCCGAGAATGAAATACATGAGATTGGCCTGTTGTTTATTAACTATGAAATTATTTTAAAGGGCTATAAAACAGTATATCTTGGCCAAACCATGCCTTTAGAGAATCTGATCGACTTAAGAAAATACTACGACAATCTTATCTTTCTTTCCTATTTCACTGTGGTTCCTACCAAAGACAGGTTACACAAGTACATTGAGGAGTTTAATGAAACTGTTAATGCAGATGGAAAAGCGCATTTGTGGATTTTAGGGAGGCAAACACAGTTTTTGAAAGGATCTGAACTGCCATCACAGATCAAGGTCTTCCAATCAGTTGAACAACTAAGCGCAACACTTCAGTAGCAAAAACTTCCCCCGGGTATTATTATGAAAAAGAAAGTAGCAGTAATTGGTTCAGGATTTTCCTCCCTGTCGGCCTCATGTTATCTCGCCAAACAAGGATTTGACGTTGCGGTATATGAGAAGAACGCCACTGTGGGAGGTCGTGCCCGGCAATTGGTAAAAGAAGGATTTACCTTTGACATTGGCCCCAGTTGGTATTGGATGCCAGATATTTTTGATCGGTTTTTCGCAGATTTTGGAAAACAAACCTCTGATTACTACGAGCTCGAAAAACTAAGCCCGGCCTACAAAATATTCTTCGCAGATGACATCATCACCATTGGAGATTCCATGGAAAAGATTTGTGAAGAATTTGAGCGTATTGAAGCCGGAAGTTCTAAGTTCCTAAAGAAGTTTATCACCAAAGCACAGCGAAACTACGATATTGCAATTAACGAAATTGTATATCGTCCCGGCAGGTCGCCCCTGGAGTTAATTACCATAGACACAGCAAGGAGAGTTGATCAATTTTTTAAGACCATAAGCCAGGAAGTTAGAAAGCAATTTAAAAACCCTAAGTTGGTCTCCACGCTGGAATTCCCGGTCCTCTTCCTTGGGGCCAAGCCTAGTAAGACCCCTGCTTTTTACAGCTTTATGAATTTTGCTGATTTCGGATTGGGTACCTGGCACCCTAAAGGAGGGATGTATAAAATTATCGAAGGGATGAAAGATCTTGCCCTGGAATTGGGTGTGCAAATCCACACCTCCTCAACGGTAGAGAAGATTATAGTTGATAATGGAAAAGCCATTGGCATTGAGGTAAATGGGGAAACCATCTCAGCAGATATGGTATTAAGTGGAGCGGATTATGTTCATTCTGAAAGTCTACTGGAGCCTAAATATCGGCAGTATTCGGCGAACTACTGGAATAAAAAGACCTTTGCTCCGTCGTCCCTGCTTTTTTACATAGGATTCGATAGAAAACTTCAAAATTTAGAGCACCATAACCTTTTTTTCGATACCGATTTTGACTTGCATGCAAGGGAAATTTACGATAACCCACAATGGCCAAGCAATCCTTTGTTCTATGCTAATTTTCCCTCGGTTACAGATGCAACCATGGCGCCTCCCGAATGTGAAACCGGATTTTTCCTGGTGCCTATTGCGCCAGGGCTGGAAGATACCCCTGAATTACGCGAACAATATTTTGACCTGATCATGGACAGATTCGAAAAACGAATTGGACATGACGTAAAAAATAATATTATATTTAAAGAGTCCTTTTGTGTAAATGACTTTAAGAAAGAATACAATTCTTACAAGGGAAATGCATATGGAATGGCTAACACTTTGTCTCAAACAGCTTTTTTACGACCAGGCTTAAAGAGTAAAAAAGTGGAACATTTGTTTTTCACGGGTCAATTAACCGTACCGGGGCCTGGGGTACCCCCCTCTCTGATTTCTGGTAAATTGGTTTCGGGATTAATGGAAAAATACAATTAAGCACCCAAAAAATGAAATCTTTATTTGACATTGTTTCCTACGAATGCAGCAAGATCGTTACCGAGTCTTACAGCACTTCGTTTGCTCTGGCAACTAAAATGTTAGCCCCTTCCATCCGAAAAGATATCTACAATATTTATGGTTTTGTGAGATTTGCGGACGAGATAGTAGATACCTTTCATGACTATAACAAGGAAGATCTTTTTAAAAGATTTGAAGATGACCTGAATTATACTTTAGAACATCGCATAAGCCTTAATCCTATTCTAAACTCCTTTCAGCATACCTATCATAAATACAATATTCCTAGGCATTTGGTTGATTCATTTATGAACAGTATGAAAATGGACCTAACCAAAAAGGATTACGTTACCCAGGCAGAATTCAAGGAGTATATTTATGGGTCTGCAGATGTAGTGGGACTGATGTGTTTAAGGGTTTTTGTTAATGGAAATGATAAAATGTACGAGAATTTGAAGGAGTCGGCCATGGCGCTTGGGTCAGCCTTTCAGAAAGTAAACTTTTTAAGAGACCTCAAAGCTGACTTCGAATTGCTGAATCGTTCCTATTTTCCCAATACCAATCTTTTGGAATTGGATGAACATTCCAAAGCGCGCATTGTACAGGAGATCAAGGACGATTTTGAACTAGGGTTTCAGGGAATTGTGAAACTACCAAATGAGGCCAAATTTGGGGTATATACCGCTTATAAATATTATTATAAACTTCTGAAAAAGCTTCAAAAGACCCCTTCGCTTCAAATTAAAAATACCCGTATCAGGGTTCCGAATTACCAGAAATTCGGCTTACTTGCAAAGTCTTATGTAAATTACAAACTCAATTTGGTATAATATGAAATTGGCGATCTGGATATTGATATTTCTTACCACCTTTTGCATAATGGAATTTATGGCCTGGTTTACGCATAAGTATATAATGCACGGTTTCTTATGGGTTTTGCACAAAGACCATCATAAAAAGGATCACGATTCCTGGTTTGAAAGGAATGACGCCTTCTTTCTGTACTATGCAGCCATGAGTATGGCACTCATTTTGATCGCTTCACAGACTACGTTTTGGTATGGCTATCCAATAGGATTTGGTATTATGGCCTATGGTGCAGCTTATTTTTTGGTACACGACATTTTTATCCACCAGCGCTTTAAGCTTTTTAGAAATGCCAATAATTGGTATGCGCGTGGTGTACGAAGAGCGCATAAAATTCATCATAAAAACATCCATAAAAAGCAAGGGGAATGTTTCGGGATGCTGGTGGTTCCGTTTAAATACTTCAAACGGTCCTAGTTAATGCCCAAAGCACTCGTTATTGGATCGGGCATTGGTGGCCTGGCTGCTGCCCTGAGACTACGTCACAAAGGATACGACGTTTCTGTTTTTGAAGCGAATAGCTATCCCGGGGGCAAACTACATGCACTACATCTTGAAGAATACCGCTTTGATTTAGGGCCGTCACTATTTACCATGCCGCATTTTGTTGATGAGCTTTTCAGCTTATTTGGAAAAGATCCCAAAGACTATTTCAGATACCTTCAAAAGAAAACCCTGTGTCACTATTTCTGGGAAGATGGTACCAGGTTTGTAGCAAAGGCAGACACCAATGATTTTGCGACTGCGGCGGAAGAAACTTTCAATGAGCCCGCTCTCAGGATCCGGAAATATTTGCAAAAAAATAAACAAAAGTACGATTTAACAGCGTCCCTTTTCCTTGAAAAAAGTCTGCATAGGTGGAAAACCTACCTTTCGCGGGAAACTTTTACTGCCCTGGCACAAATCTGGCGACTGGATGTTTTTAAGAACCTGAATCGGGTAAACAGCGATCATTTTAACAACCCCAAACTTGTACAACTATTTAATCGCTATGCTACCTATAATGGGAGTTCACCTTTTGAAACCCCGGGAATAATGTCAATGATACCGCATCTGGAGATGTTTTATGGGACCTATTTTCCAGAGGGCGGGATGCATCAAATAACCTTGAGCCTATTCAAATTGGCCCGGGAAATGGGGGTAGGTTTTCAATTTGAACAGCCTGTGGAAGAAATTGTCCTGGAGCATGGGAAAGCCTCCGGAATCAGAATAGGCGACCAATTATTCAAAGGGGATGTTTTGATTTCCAATATGGATATCTATCCAACATATACTAAACTTCTCCCCAAATTCTCTGCCCCCAAAAAAACGCTGGCTCAGGAACGATCTAGTTCTGCCCTGATCTTTTACTGGGGAGTTGCCCGCAGGTTTCCGGAATTAGACCTACACAATATATTTTTTAGCCAGGACTACCAGGAAGAATTTGAACACCTCTTCAATCTCAAGACTTTATATCAGGATCCTACGGTATACATCAATATTACAAGTAAACACTGTAAAGCGGATGCTCCGGAGGGGCATGAGAACTGGTTCGTTATGATTAATGCTCCTGGAGATTACGGACAAGATTGGGAGCAACTTAGGACAATGGCTAAAAGGAACATAATCCAAAAATTGAACCGACTGCTAAAGACCAATATTGAGCAGTACATACAGGCAGAGGAAATTTTGGATCCTACCGGAATTGAGGCCAATACCAGTTCTTACCGGGGGTCATTATACGGTGCCGCCAGCAACAATAGATTTGCAGCTTTTTTAAGGCATCCAAATTTCAGTAAGAAAATTCCAAACTTATACTTTTGTGGCGGTTCTGTCCACCCAGGGGGAGGAATTCCCCTATGTCTCTTATCGGCTAAGATCGCGGCCGACTCACTACCAAAAGCAAAAAACGATGGGTGAAGCCACCAAATTTAAAACCGCCTTAGCAATTTTCTTATTATGGCTTTTTAACGGGACTGCCATTGTTGGAATCCTATTGGGAGAGCAGGAATGGTTTATGAGCAAGACCCCTTTGAACATGCTTATGATACTTCTTTTGGTCTTGTTTGTATTTCCTGTTAGTTCCATAAAAAAGGCCTTCTTGTTTCTTTTTATTGTAATCGTTAGTATAATCGCAGAATGGCTGGGGGTAAACTATGGCCTTATTTTCGGGGATTATTCTTATGGGCATAATCTTGGTCCTAAAATAGGAGGCGTTCCCTATTTAATAGGCGTAAACTGGGCAGTCTTAACCTTTGCAACGGCTGTAATTGCCTCAAGCTGGTTTCAAAACTACTGGTTAAAAACGCTTACGGGGGCTTTGTTAATGTTATTCCTGGATTTCTTTCTGGAAACTAGTGCCCCGGTATTTGATTTCTGGTACTGGGAAATAGGCCATGCCCCTTTGGGAAATTTTATTGGATGGTTTGCTCTAGCTTTTATTTTTCACGCTATTGTTCAAAAGGTACCCCTAAAGGGAAATGAAGCTTTTTCACTGCATCTTTATGCTTCACAACTGGTGTTTTTTATGGTCTTTTTCTTTTATCACCTTTAAATTTTCTCCAAAAAAGGTAATTCTGAGATTCCTTCCCAATTTCCCACCGCTTTATATGGTTGAAACCTGGCAAATAACTCTTCCTTGTACCAATCGAGTTTTTGTGTGAGGTAAATTGCCTGTTTATGAGCAGTATTTTGATAGGCAAAACGCTGAAGAGCCTCTTTGTTCCTCCAAAGACTGAAAGTTGCCATGTTTCTAACCGGTACCTCCCCTATCCCTTTTGTATATAAAAGATCTTTGTTCCCAATAAGATCTGCCTGGGAATGAGGAACGTATTTCCAAAAACGTTTGAAAAAACGTGTTCGGATAGTAGCCCTGGTAATAATAGCCAGATAAGGATTGTGCGGATCAATGGCTGTACTGGGCTCAAAGGGCATCTTACCAGACCAGCGTCCTTTAGACTTTAGTGTTTTTAAATAAAGCGTAACCTGTTCCTTGCTTCTTTTGCGATATACTTTCATGAGCCTATGTTTGGCAAAGAAAGCTACTGCGTCTTTCTCTGTATTCCAAACCTGAATCAGGGCATAAACCGACCAGTCTGGCCAGGGGTTAAAATTTTCCCTGCCACTTCCCATTAATTTATAAAACTTCTGACCCTTTACCTCTGAAAGAAACGCTGGCGCTATGGCCATCATCAGAAAGGCCCAAATTTTAGTAATAAGGGAGTTGTACTTAAAAAAGGTAATGGTAGTAATGGCCTTCATCTAGTCGTCCAAGAGTTGGTCTAATAAAGACCGTATTTCAGGAGAATTCCAATTTGCCGAACCAGATTCCGAAAGTACTATTTTACCAGACTTATCTATGATGTATGTAGTGGGCAATCCCACATAATAAAGAGCCTTGGGCGTAAGTCCTTTTTCAAAATACACCGGTAAATCATACCCCTTTTTTTCGAGGAACTTCACCACCCTGTCGTTTCGATCCCTAGCCACAAAGTAGAAATCTACTTTTCCTTTGTAATCCTGATAAAGGCTTACAAAAGAGGGCATCTCCGCAATACAGGGAGGGCACCAGGTAGCCCAGAAATTAATAATTTTCACTTCACCCTTAAAGGAGTTAAGGGTAAGATTACGGCCATTCAGATCGGTAATGGTCCAATTGGTGTCTTCCAATTGCACCTGATTCCGTTCTTCAACGGGTATCGGGTTATGCGAAAGGAGACGATTTAAAAGCACCTTGGCATGAAACCCTACGGGAGTGAACAAATACAGCCCAACCAAAATCAACAGAGCCACCGTTGCTATATTCCCTTTTTTCAGCCTCATTCGTTTTCCAGGAGATTAGTAAGAAGGTTCGTGATTTTTTTATTGTCCCAGTCTGCAATCCCATTTTTTGAGACTACAATATTACCCTCTCTATCCAGAATATAAGATGCGGGTGGATCTGGGATAGAGATAGGGGCATTCTCTCCAATAATGAGATAGGTAACAGGAAAGGTAAATCCCTGTTTTTCCATAAACGCCTCTACCGGCTCCCTTTCTTCATCGGTAATTATGTAGAAGGCAACCTTCCCCTTAAAACGATCATAAAGCTTTTGCACACTTTTTAACTCGGCTTCACAAGGAAGCCTCCATGAAGCCCAGAAATTAATAAATACCACCTTGCCCTTTGCCTCTTCAAAATTGAAAAATTCCCAATTATGATTTTTTAGGGTCCATTGGTAGTCCGATATGGCCGCACGATTCTCTTTTTCAATTACGTCAGGGGGAAAGGAGAACAATTGATTTAGGAGGATTTTACCATGATGTCCCAAAGGGGTAACAAAAAAGGATAGTACAAAGGCAATCAGAAGGATATTAAGTACTGTCTTTTTGTTAATCTTCATCCAAGAGGATTTATATATAAAACCAAAAACTCCCGAATGAAATTAGGAGTTTATTGGTTGTTAAAATTATGCGTTTTCCTTCTTAATTACATTCAGAGCAGAACCCTCCCTAAACCATTCAATCTGAGAATCGTTATAGGTATGATTTGCCAAAATCCTATCAGAAGAGCCGTCCTTATGGACAATTTCAATAGTCAGCGGTTTGTCCGGTACAAATTCCGAAATATCGATAAAATTGAAGGTGTCATCTTCCTGAATTAGATCATAGTCTTTTTCATTGGCAAAGGTCAGGGCCAGCATCCCTTGTTTCTTAAGGTTGGTCTCATGGATTCTGGCAAAGGATTTTACCAATACCACCGCTACCCCCAAATGTCTTGGTTGCATTGCAGCATGCTCCCTGGACGAACCCTCTCCGTAATTATGGTCTCCCACAACTATGGTTTTAATGCCGGCAGCCTTATAAGCCCTTTGTGTATCTGGCACTCCGCCGTATTCGCCGCTAAGCTGATTTTTTACAAAATTAGTTTTCTTGTTGAAGGCATTTACAGCACCAATCAGGGTATTATTGGCAATATTGTCCAGATGCCCTCTGAAACGCAGCCAGGGACCGGCCATTGAAATGTGGTCGGTTGTGCATTTACCAAAAGCCTTGATAAGCAATTTCATTCCATGCAG
>CBDUAW010000055.1:0-9845 GCA_965365215.1 uncultured Eudoraea sp.
AACAGGTGGTAGAGGTGAGATCGCATTGGAGCCATCCCTGCCCCACCTCCAACATAGAGCATTTCGCTTTCGGACTCGTTGATAAAGAATTCTCCGTAAGGGCCTGAAATGGTAACTTTATCTCCTGGTTTCTGAGCGAAAATATATGACGATGCTATCCCTGGGTTAACATCCATCCATCCGTTTTTAGATCGATCCCACGGGGGGGTCGCTATCCTTACATTCAACATTATTTCTCTTCCTTCGGCAGGATAAGAAGCCATGGAATAGGCCCTTTCAACCACTTCATTATTCTTCATAACCAAGGGCCAGAGATCAAATTTATCCCATTCTGTCTGGAACTTGTCCGGAGTTTCATGTTCTTCAGGATGTGCTGTTATGTCAATATCCTGGTATTTTATTTCACATGGTGGAATTTCAATTTGGATGTATCCCCCAGCTTTATAATTCATTTCTTCCGGAATTTCAACTACAAATTCCTTAATAAAGGAAGCTACATTGTAATTCCGAACTACAGTGGCATCCCATTTCTTAATTCCAAATACTTCTTCAGGAATGGTTATCTCCATATCCTGCTTTACCTTAACCTGACATGCTAAGCGCGCACCTTCATTTAATTCCCTTTTGGAAAAATGTGGTGTTTCGGTTGGCAGGGCTTCCCCGCCCCCTTCTAATACATGACATTCACATTGGATACAGGTGCCCCCTCCTCCGCAGGCAGAAGGAAGGAATATTTTTTGGTTACCCAGGGTAGAGAGCAATGAACTACCGGAAGCTACTTCAATCTCTTTTTCTCCATTAATCCGGATCGTTACCGGGCCAGATGGTGATAACTTCTCCTTGGTAAACAGTAAGAGTGCAACTAATAGTAATAACAAAACCAGAAAGGCAACAACGGTAATTAGGATAGTGCCTAATGTGCTTGAAGCTAATATCATTCTTATTCTTTTATAGCATCGTTATAAGAGATAGATTTATCGTCTACTTCTTCTTTTATTTCCTTTTTTTCTTCTTCTTGTCTCTCGGCTGTAGTTTCCTCTACAGGAGCAGTTGCAGCTTCGTCTCCCCCCGTTAACATACCTCCAAAACTTTGGAAACCAATCCCCATTAGTCCGGTTATGATAAAAGTGATCCCAAGGCCTCGTAGTGGAGGGGGTACATTGGAATACCTTATCTTTTCACGAATTGCCGCAATGGCCAGAATAGCCAGAAACCATCCTATCCATGAACTAACTCCGTAATTAAATGCCAATCCAAGAGAAGGTATTTCCCTTGCCTGCATAAATAAGGACCCACCAAGTATGGCGCAGTTCACTGCAATTAGTGGAAGGAATATTCCAAGGGAATTGTATAGCGCAGGAGAGAATTTTTCTACAACTATCTCTACCAATTGAACCATTGTGGCAATAGTTGCGATAAAAAGAATAAAGGAGAGAAAACTCAAATTGTAGTCTGCGAACTCAGGTCCTAACCAAACCAGGGCCCCTTCCTGCAGCAGATATTGATCTAACAACCAATTTAGTGGTACCGTAACGGCTAGTACAAAAATCACTGCGGCCCCAAGGCCTACTGCCGTGGCTACTTTTTTGGAAACTGCCAAATAGGAACACATCCCGAGGAAGACGGCAAAAACCATGTTGTCTATAAAAATGGACTTAAAAAATAATTCTACATGCTCTAACATAATCCTGAGTATATCTTTTCCTAATTTTCTTCAATCAGCGCTTTGTTTCTGGAGCGCTGTACCCAAATAATAATACCAACTACAATCAAAGCTGCTGGCGGAATGATCATAAATCCGTTATTCTCATATCCTGTTGCGTACAATCCTGTCTTCTCAATTGGGTCTCCCAGAACCTTGTATCCGAAGAGCGTCCCAGATCCTAAAAGTTCCCTGAAGAATCCAACAATAATGAGTATTACACCATAGCCCAGGGCGTTACCTATTCCATCCAGGAAGGACTTCCAGGGACCATTCCCCAGGGCAAAGGCTTCAAACCTTCCCATTATTATACAATTGGTAATGATCAGTCCCACAAAAACTGCTAGCGTTTTGCTCAATTCATAAGCAAAAGCTTTTAGTACCTGGTCTACAATAATTACCAGTGTAGCCACTACAATTAATTGAACAATAATCCGAATCTTGGAGGGAATGATATTTCGAATCAGGGAGATCACAACATTACCTACTCCCAGCACGAATATTACCGATAATGCCATTACCACAGAGGCATTCAGCTCTGCTGTGATTGCCAGAGCAGAACATATCCCCAGAACCTGAATGGTAATTGGGTTGTTATCTGCCAGGGGATCCAATATCAGATTTGCATCTTTTTTAGAAAGTAGTGCCATAAATTAGTTTTGTCTGATGGTTTCTAAATAGTCCTTGTAGAGATTTACACTCTCCCGTATCATAGCAGAGACTCCATTACCGGTTATAGTGGCACCGGCAAGCGCATCTACTTCATTGTCGTCCTTTATCTGGTTTACGGGGTCATTATTGCCCTTGGCAACTTTGATTCCCGCATAGCGATTTCCGTCGAGTATAGATTCTCCTTCGAAATCGTCCATAAAATAGCGCTGCTTAATATTAGCGCCCAGGCCAGGGGTTTCCGCCTTATGGTCAAAGTATACCCCCTGCACTACCATTTCTTCGTTTAGAGCAATAAAGCCCCAGATAGCATCCCATAGGCCTTTTCCATACATTGGAATGATATAGAACTTTTTACCCTCTTTCTCCCCTATAAAAACAGGAAGTTTTGGTGTATTCCCGTTCTTTGCAGCCGTTATTTGCTTTTTCAGGTCGATCAAATAGGCCTCTTCATCCTGGGTCATTTCCTCTCCCTCAATTATCCATTGCTGGGTGATATACTTGGAAAATGCCTCTTCCACCCTATCGGTTGGAATAAAATTTACACTTCCCTCATCCTCATTTTCATTTACACCCATAGCATATAGGATATTCTGCTGCTTCTCAAAACGCTCGTTCTCCTTTATCTTCTCACTTAAACCAGATGCGAGAAAAGCCAGTATGGAGCCCACTATGATTACCATTACAATGGCAAAAACAACGGTGTACGTATTTTTTTCTGTGTTAATAGCCATATTTCTAAACTGTTTCAACTTTTAAATCCTCTGCCTTGGCCTCGGACGGTTTAACAGGCGCTACGGCCTTTTTCAATCGTTTCATTCTGCGCTTAATATTTCCCCTAACTACATAGTGATCTATGGTAGGTGCAAAAACATTCATCAACAGAATGGCCAGGAATACCCCCTCGGGGTATGCAGGATTAAATACCCTGATCATCACTGAAATAAATCCTATAAGGAATCCGTAAATCCATTTACCACGATTAGTTTGGGAACCTGTTACTGGGTCGGTTGCCATGTAGACTATCCCAAATGCCAAACCTCCAACTATAAGGTGTTTCCAGAACTCGAAACTCATCAAACCATAAAATTTGCTGCCTTCGGAGATCCAACCGGCATCTACAACCCCATTGAAAATTAATCCCATGGAAAGCGCCCCGATTACAGCACTCAGCATAATACGCCAACTGGCAATTTTACTAAAAACCAGGAACAGCCCCCCCAGTAATATCAGGAATGCCGATGTTTCCCCTACTGAGCCGGGGATAAATCCAAAAAACATATCTGAAACGGTATAGCTGTATTCACTGGCATTGTTTTGTGCGAGATATCCAAGGATGGTTTCGCCTGAAATTGCATCTGCAGTCCCGGCTCTGTCTACGGCTCCGTGCACCCATACTTTATCACCACTCATCCAGGTAGGGTAGGCAAAAAATAGAAAAGCTCGTATGGTTAAGGCCCTGATAGTTAAAGCCGGGTTGAGTATGTTCATGCCTGTTCCGCCAAATACCTCTTTCCCTATCACTACCCCAAATACTACCGCTACAGCCAGCATCCACAAGGGGGTGTCTACCGGTACAATTAGCGGCACCAACATCCCTGTTACCAGGTAGCCTTCTTCCACCTCATGCCCTTTGATAACGGCAAATATAAACTCAACTACCAGGCCAACTCCATAAGAAACAATTAAGAGTGGCAGCACCTGTGTAAAGCCCAACCAGAAGTTCTCCCAAGTGAAAAAATTCTCAAATAATATTAGTTCTCTTGGGGTGCCACTAGCGGCGTCAATTGCTGCAAAATGCTGATATCCCGTATTGAAAAAGGAAAACAACAGTACCGGAATCAATGCCATGATCACCGTGTTCATTGTCCTTTTAAGGTCATCCACCGCTCTTACATGCCCCCCTGAATGAGTAGTTTCGTTCGGCGTAAACAAAAAGGTATGAAAGGCATTAAAGGCAGGTGCCAATTTTTTACCTCGGTACCTGTGCTTTAGTATATGTAGTCTTTTTTTAAACGTAAGTCTCTTGTCACTCATTTTTATCCAATTTCTTTATGCAGAAGATCTAATCCTTCCCTGATAATTTGCTGATGTGGTTGCTTGGAAATACAAATAAACTCTGTTAGAGAGAAGTCTTCCGGAATTACTTCGTACAATCCCAGTTGCTCCATCTCGTCCAAATCCTTTACCATGCAGGCTTTTAATAACTGCAGGGGATAGATGTCTAAAGGAAACACCTCTTCGTAACGGCCTGTAACAACAAAAGCCCTGTGTTCCCCATTGGTATTAGTGGTAAGGTCGTACTTCTTGTTAGGCTGTAACCATGAAAAGGTCAATGCCCTTGTTGAAGAAATTTTATTAAAAACTGGTTTATTCCAACCAAATAATTCGTAATCATCTCCTTCGGGTATAGCTGTAACCGTGCTGTTGTAAAATCCAAGATGCCCATCAGGACTCGTCTTGCTTCCTGTAAGTACATCTCCGTTGATTACCCGGAAGTTCTTGGTATTTACCCCGCTGGCATACAGAAAAGTAGCGATTTCGGCACCAATCTTCGTAAGGTAATACTTAGGCTCTTTGATGGAGGATCCTGCAAGAGCAATAATTCTTTCAGGATTAAATTTCCCTGTAAGCAGACATTCCCCTATGATCACCAAATCCTGTGGGGAGATAGTCCAAACCTGTTCTCCCTTATTGATTGGATCTATTTTGTTTATTTGGGTACCTACCAAACCGGCTGGATGTGGCCCGGATACCCTATGGATGGTTGCCCCATTTAAATTGGCAAGGGGTGAATCGGCCTTTTTCCCTATGGATATGTGCAGTGCACCGCTGGTTAATTTGGACAATGCCGTGACTGCGGCCTGCAATTCTTTTTCTTTTCCCTGAAGCACATAATCCATGTCTGCAGCCAGAGGTGCAGTTACGTAACCCGAAATAAAAATAGCTTTTGGAGCTACTTCAGGGTCTGCAATAAGATCATATGGCCTTCTCTTCAGAAATGGCCAGCAACCCGATTTTAGTAAAAATTCGATTAGTTCCTTTCCGGTGGCCTTATCCAAATCCGGAGTTTTATGGGTGATGTGTTCCTGTGCTTTGTCGGCCAGGATTTTTAAGGTAAGGATCTTTCGCCTTGCCCCCCGGATTACTTCAATCAGTTCGCCACTTACGGGGGAGACAAAATGCATTTTGTCATTGTCCTTGCTGTAAAACAGTGCTTCACCCGCTTTAACTTCCTCCCCTTGTTTTACAAACAACTTAGGAGTAATTCCGTGAAAGTCATTAAGATTGATAGCGTAGACGTTGCTGAGAGCAGCTTTGGAAGTAGTATGATCTGCGGCACCGACAAGGTTAATATTTAATCCTTTTTTTATTCGGATGTCTGTAGACATATTATGATAAACCTTTTGGTTAAAATGAGCACAAAAATAGTACTTAATAGAAAGTTTTCATAATTATTAACTATAAATTATGGCAATACACCGAGTGTTATTTTTTAGGTATGCTTTTTGTTTACCTTTGCCTGATGAATTAGTGAATTATGCGCCCAAATCTTAAACAATTTCTGTTGTTTTTTGTGATCTTCGAGATGGCTGCTCAGGTGCAGGTTGAGGTAAATCCACCTGAGAACATAAAGTCGATCATCTTTAAGGGGCCTACAGAAGATCAATTTCCCATTGTTCAACTCGGAGAAACGCTTTACCTGGAATTTGATGATATTCTGGCCAATGAACAGGACTATTACTACAAAATTGTTCATTGTGATTATGACTGGACCCCTTCCGCACTTTTAAAATCTCAATATTTAAACGGGATAGATAATCAGCGTATCATAGATTATGAGAACAGCTATAATACCCTTCAACCCTATTCCAACTATCGCCTAACCATTCCCAATTCTAACGTAAAATTACGAGTAAGCGGTAATTATTTAATCGAAATTTACAACCAGGCAAACCAGCTGCAATTTTCAAGAAGGTTTGTGGTTTATCAGGATCTGGTAAAGGTGGGAGCCACAATAAAGCGTTCGCGCGATTACAATTATTTTGACCAGAAACAAGTGGTGCAATTTACCATCAACTCTGCTGGCTTCCCCCTGGTAAATCCAAAAAAAGAGGTAAAAGTGGCTATTCTTCAAAATTATCTCTGGCCAACGGCACTTTTCAACATAGCACCGCAATTTACACTGGGGAGCCAACTGGTTTATAAATATGATCAGGAAACCAGTTTTTTTGGTGGTAATGAATTCCTTAATGTTGATACCAAAGACCTGCGTGCCCCAACTTCAGTGATCTCCCGAATAGAATTTACAGATATATATCAGCACTACTTATTTACAGACCGTTTCAGGAACGATCGGCCATATACCTATTTTCCAGACATTAACGGAGACTTCCTGGTGAGGACCTTACAAGGAACAGATGTCTCGCGCGAAGCAGAATACACGGATGTACATTTTAGCTTACCTTATACCCCGGCTATTGGTTTAAATGAGGTTTATGTCTTTGGCAAATTCAACAATTATGCTCTTGAGGAAACCAATAAAATGACCTACAATGAGGACAATGGCAATATGGAAGCCGTTATCCGATTGAAGCAAGGGTTTTACAACTACAAATACGTGATGCAAAACGAGGCAGGTGTTGTGGAATTAAATATGATATGCGGAAACTTTCACTTTACTGAAAACAATTATACCATCCTGGTATACTACAGGAATTTCGGAGATCTGTACGACAGTGTCATTGGAGTTGGAGCTGCAAATTCCAGTGAGATAAGCAACTAAAAAACAGCCGCCCCCATTAGTTTCTGGTTAACTGGAAAATACAGAAATTATCAGGGAGATCTCATCGCTACTTTATAAATTCTGGTCGATGAAATGTAATGGCCCTGGGATACATCAGAAAAATCAGGACATTTACCGAACATACCGCCTTAGGCTTTGGAAATCAGAGGATAAAATTTATCTTGCCACAGACAAGAAGAATGTACTCACCGGCTGGTCATCATTTAGAGGACAAAAATGAAGGTGGCGAATTCAAAATCTGGTTTATTTTTAGGCCTGGGATATAAACTCTTGTTAAAAATCAAGTTTGAGATTTGATATTCATTATTTTAGCTACGGCTACTTTTTAAAAGCTAAAAGAGATTGAAATCTCTGGTTAAGGTTTATTACTATGATTACACAAATTACAAAGGGAATAAAGATTTCTGTTGACACAAGTTTTGAAGGGACATTCTTTAAAAACTATAAAATGCATTTCGCCTTTGGGTATACCATTAAGATAGAAAACCAGAGTAATGATGCTGTGCAACTTACATCCAGACATTGGGAAATTTTTGACTCCCTGAATGATTTTGAAGTCCTCGATGGGGAGGGGGTCATTGGAAAAAAACCTGTAATCCAACCCGGTGAATCACACACTTATAGTTCCGGCTGCTTACTTGCCTCTCCAATAGGAGCCATGAAGGGTCATTATAATATGGTGAACTTTTCAACTGCTGATAAATTCAGGGTTTATGTACCAAGCTTTAAATTCAGTGCTCCCTTTGCTCTGAATTAAGCCAATTTTAAAGGACATAAATTTTTATATCCCTCTTTGCTTTTAGTACCTTTGCCAAAATTTTTTAAACTAAAAATATATCATGGGGAAAGGTTTTTTTCAGGTTCCAACGGCATATAATGAACCCATCAAAAGTTATGCACCGGGAACACCGGAAAGAGAAGCAGTATTAGAACAATACAGACAATATTATAATGGGCAGGTTGAAGTTCCGCTTTATATTGGTTCTGAGGAAATAAAAACCGGGAATACTGCAACCCTATATCCCCCCCATGATCATCAGCAAATAGTAGGACATTATCATTTGGCCGAACAACAGCATGTTGAAAAGGCCATAAAAAATACCCTGGAGTCCAGAAAAAAGTGGGCACAGTTAAGTTGGGAACAGAGGGCAGCCATATTCCTAAAAGCGGCAGAATTAATTGCAGGGCCTTACAGGGCAAAGATAAATGCTGCAACTATGATTGCCCAGTCGAAGACTATTCACCAGGCGGAAATAGATTCGGCCTGTGAACTTATTGACTTCCTGCGATTCAATGTAGAATACATGTCTCAAATCTATGAGGAGCAACCAGATTCTGCTGAAGGAATTTGGAACCGCGTAGAATACCGGCCACTGGAAGGCTTTGTATACGCAATTACCCCATTTAACTTTACGGCTATTGCAGGAAATCTCCCTGCGAGTGCTGCTATGATGGGAAATGTAGTAATCTGGAAACCCAGTGATAGCCAGGTTTTTTCTGCCAAGGTTATAATAGATGTCTTCAAAGAAGCCGGACTCCCGGACGGCGTTATCAATGTAGTATTCGGGGATCCCGTTATGATTACCAAGACGGTTTTAAGCAGTGCTGATTTCTCAGGGATTCATTTTACAGGTTCTACCCATGTTTTTAAGGAATTGTGGAAGCAAATCGGGAATAATATCCATCAGTATAAAACCTACCCAAGGATTGTAGGGGAAACAGGAGGGAAGGACTTTATTGTTGCCCACCCAACAGCAAATCCTAAACAGGTGGCCACAGCTATCACCAGGGGGGCTTTTGAATTCCAGGGCCAAAAATGCAGTGCGGCCTCCAGAGTCTATTTACCTGAATCTACTGCCAAAGAAATATTGGAATTTGTAAAAGAAGATATTGCTTCCTTTAATCCTCCCGGTAGCCCTGAGGATATGAGCAATTTCATCACTGCGGTGATTCATGAAGGGGCTTTCGACAAACTAGCCGGGTATATAGACAGAGCAGCAAAAGATAAAGAGGCTGAAATTTTTGCAGGTGGTACTTATGACAAATCAAAAGGTTTTTTTATTGAACCTACAGTAATACTTACTACGGATCCTCATTATGTCACCATGGAAACGGAATTGTTTGGACCTGTGGTTACTGTATACATATATCAGGACAATGCCTGGAAAGAAACACTGGAATTGGTAGATAGCACCTCGGAATACGCGCTTACTGGAGCAGTTTTATCTCAGGACCGCTACGCCATCGCTGAGGCAACAAGAATTCTGGAAAACTGTGCCGGGAATTTCTATATTAATGATAAACCTACCGGAGCAGTTGTGGGCCAGCAGCCGTTTGGAGGGGCAAGGGCTTCAGGAACCAATGATAAAGCCGGATCAGCTCAAAACCTCTTGAGATGGGTGTCACCCCGTTTGATCAAGGAAACTTTTGTGAGTCCTGAAGATTATCGTTACCCATTTTTGGGATAAACCGACCTTTGTATTCATAATTTTTACCAGATTGGATTTCAAAGGGAACAATGCCACTTATTGCCATTTCCGTTCCCATATACTCCGCATGTTTAACAATATATGCGTTTGATCTTCAAATAGTTAAATCATTTATTAACAACCATTTATACTTTTAATGTAAATTTAACGTTAAGTGAATGTAAATTAATAGTAACTT